>JBEVJO010000217.1:0-9373 GCA_040510175.1 Caulobacterales bacterium | reverse complement strand
CGATGATCGTGTACAGGTCGGACAGAGAGTTACCGGTCGCTTTTAGGTTTGCGTCGTATCGGGCGAAGTTGAACGGGCGGCGAAGTGAGCCGTCGGCGACGATGTGGGTCGCGCCGGACTTCATGTCGAAGTTGAATGCGTACGGCTTGTTGCGCTGAACGTTGATCAGCGCGGCACCCGTCAACGTCAGGTGAAATGGCTGGCGATTTAAGGCGCCATCGCCGGTCAGGCTAAACGCGCCGTCGCGATTGTCGCCGAGCGTCTCGTGGGAATTCAGTGCTGCATCCAGCAGCATCGAGCGTCGGGCGTCATCAAATACCAGCTTCCCATTGGAGATCAAAAAGCGCCGGATCAACGGAAGCTTCAGAGGCTTGGCCTGGGTGCGCGCGCTCGGGTCTTTGCTCCAATTCGAAAGGCCATCTTTGTCGCGCGCTAGGTGAAAGCGCGGCTCCGTTAATTCAAGATTGCGGAGGGTCAGATTGCCGGTCAGAAGCGGCCACAATTCAATTTGTGTTTGCGCGTGTGGAATTTCCGCAAATGTCGAACCATCTTTAGTCCACGTAAGGCCGCGTCTCGTCGCCCAGTCGGGGTTTCCAATCCTTAAGTCGCGCACGCTGATTTTTGGGTTCCAAGACCAGGGATGCACTTCGAGGTCGCCGGCGATGACGATCGGACGTTGAGCCATACTCGACGCGAGTCTTCCGATCGGGCCACGCAATGCGTTCCAATCCGCGAATGTTATGACGAGAGCAACAAGCGCTATGATCGAAGCGAAGATTCCGCCGCTCCACGCGAGGACTCTAGACCAGCGCACCGCACGAATGCGCGTCTCGACGCCTGACCATAAGAGAACAGCTCTTTCGCGTAATTGGGGAAGGATATTGGATCCTTCTGCCATATGAACGGTTCCTAAAACCTATGCGCACGGCGCTTTTCCGGTCCCCACTTTGAGAACGGCTGGCGATGGGAAGCGTTCCTTTAGCGCGCTTACGTCCGACGTTTAGGCGTCGGACGTAATAAGTTATCGCGCGTTTCGTACGCTATTCGGCGGCGGAATATTGCGCCAGCGGCAATTCGGCGGAACTCAAGGCGGGACGTAACGTGACGCCTACAGCGTCTGAAGTATTGTCCGCGATGACGCGCGGCGGGTGATTGGTCAGGATCAAAACCCGCACAGGCAGGGTCTCTTCTGGCGTCGACAAAACGCCGACACGGCGTAGGCCTTCGCCGATATCCGCGCGGGCGCTGAAGCTTCCAATCGGCGCCGCCATTATGAGTCCAATCAGCACGGGCGCCATCCAGGCAACTGTAGAGAAGTTCGTGCCAGCCAGCGTATGCGGCGTCGCCGCCAGCGCTGCGAACGCCAAGAAAATACCCAAAGCGGTGTGCGAACGGTAGCGCTTCGCAGCTTCACGAATGTCCACGCCGCGCTCCGCACGCCGCTGTGAGTTCCAGCCAGAATCACGTCCCGTAAGAATGTCGAACAGCGCACGTGTTTGGCTCCACATGAGGATTGGCGCCGTCAGTGCGGAGAACACGCTTTGTACGCCAATGCCTGCCAGCGTCGCCGCCGGTCCACCGAAGCCACGCCGTGTTTCAGGATTCCGCATGGCGAAAGCGAACGCGAAAAGTTTCGGCAGGAAGAGTAGGCACATGCAGATCAAATAGACCATGCCTAGCGGACCGCCTGGATGCGTTGGTTCAAGCTCCTCTGGCGAAATGCTTCGCAGCATCAGGCCCAGCACCATAAAGGCGAGCCAGAGCGGCGCCGTAAAATACGACGATGCGCCGATCAGCATGTGCAGGCGGCTCACCCAATGCAGGCCCTTTGCGCCGAGCAGACCGAGGTGCTGGACGTTGCCCTGGCACCAGCGGCGGTCGCGGTCCAGAAAGTCGGACAGAGTGGGCGGGCATTCTTCGTAAGAACCGCTGAGGCTTGGTGCATGCAGCACGCCCCAGCCGCCACGGCGGATCAGCGCCGCCTCAACGAAATCATGGCTCAGCACTGCGCCGCCAAACGGACGGCTACCGGGTAAAACAGGCAGTCCGCAATGATCGGCGAAGGCCTTCGTCCGGATGATCGCGTTGTGGCCGTAATAATTCGCCTCAGCGCCAGACCACCATGCCATGCCGTGGGCCAGAAGGGGGCCGTATAAGCGGTGCGCAAATTGCTCGATGCGGCCGAAAAGACTGCTGCGGCCGACCAGGCGCGGCGTCGTCTGGATCAAACCCACATCGCCGTGGCGCTCCATAGCGGCCGCTAAGCGGATGAGCGTTTCGGCGCTCATCAAGCTGTCGGCGTCGAGCGTGACCATGTGGTCGTACTCGCCACCGAACGTGCGGACCCAGTCGGCGACGTTGCCGGACTTACGTTCCGCGTTCTTTGTGCGGCGGCGATAGAACACGCGGCGCTCACCGTCTGCGGCATGCGCGCGAAGGTTCACAAACGCTTCGTACTCCGGCTGCAGTACATCCGGATCGTTGCTGTCGCTCAGAACAAAGATATGAAAGTTGCGTGCTACCCCATGCGCGGACAGGACGCTGTCAATTGCGCGCAGACGGCGCGCTACCTCGTCAGGATCTTCATTGTAAACCGGCGCAAGCAAAGCGGTGCGGCTGTGCAATTGCGGCAGCGGGGATGCATCGGTCAGTCCGAGCCGTTCGTCCTCACGATCGTAAGCGATCCGGCAAACGCCGGCGATACACGTGAGGAATGCGAACGAAATCCAGCCAAACAGAGTCGTGAAGACAACCAGGAAGCTCGCAGGCAGCAGCCAGTCCTTTGTTTCCGGCATCGCCGGCTCAAGGATCACCAGCGCCGAGATCGTCATGACCAGCGTGGCGGTTAGAATAAGCGCCCGGCGGACGAACATGCCGTCGGGCTCCGTCCTCACATGATGCACTTGGTTGGGTGCGTCTTCGCCGAACAGCGCCTGGCGCGGCATCGCCAAATGGCTTTCCGGGGGTAAGTCCGGAATTCCGCGCTGAGCTTCGACAACAGGAGAATGACTTGCTTCTGCAAACATCAGAGCGTCCACCGGTTTAGCCAAATTTCGGAACTCAAAGCACCTTCGCGCACAAGGTTTGCGCGAAGGTCCACAACACTTGCCGCGCCTGGCGTAAGTTCAAAAGTTAGACGCGCGCCGTCGCCTTGAGGGCGTGGCGTTAGAACAATATTCGAAACCTCGCCGCCAGATGCGGACACTTCAGGCTTCAGGTCCACACTGTAGGGCGCGCCCGAATAGGTGATGGCGTATGTGCGGGCTGCATCGGACGGTGCGTGTGCGGGGCCGCCGCGTCCCGTGCGTGTGTCAACGACGCGTAGCGCCGGACCCGCCGGCGCCGGATCGGCGCCCCAGTGAATACGATACCGCAGACGCTTTTCAGATCCGGCTTTCCACGGCTTCGCCGGGCGCCAGAAAGCGACGATATTGTCGTTCGTCTCCAGGTCGGAGGAAAGCTCGAATAGGTGCACGCTGCCGGTGCCCCAGTTGCCGATCGGTTCGATCCAAACACTCGGACGATCTTCGAAGCGGGATTCGTAATCGGCATAGTCGTTGGCCTGGCGGGCCCGCTGCATTAGGCCGAATCCGCGCAGTCCCTCATCGACAAATTCCGACTCTTGCAACTGCGCCGGATTGTTGAGCGGGCGCCAAAGCCGTTCATCAATGCCGTTCCAGATCAACAGACCGTCGGAATCGTGCACGCCTTGCCGGAAATCGTCGAACCGCCGGCGGTCGCCGGGACTGAACAGGAACATGCTGGTCAGCGGAGCGACGCCCATTTTGTCGATCGCAACCCTTGGGAAGAGACGCGCATCCACTTCCATAACGGTGTCGTCGCCCGGCGTGATTTTGAACGTGTAGGCGCCGGTCAGGCTTGGGCTGTCGAGCAAGGCGTGGACAGTGAACGATGTGGCGCCTTGCGCCGGGCGCTCCAGCCAAAACTTTGAGAAGCGCGGAAACTCTTCGCCGCCGGCGCCGCCTGTGTTGAGCGCAAGACCGCGCGCAGATAAACCGTAGACGTTGCCCTTGCCCAATGCGCGAAAATAGCTCGCGCCAAGAAACACCAGCAGCTCATCGATTACGTCGGGGCTGTTCAGCCGGCCGTGCATGCGAAATCCGGCGAAACCCAGATCGGCCGGCAGACCTGTGGGGTCGAAGCCGTTTTCGAACGTGAATTGGTCTGGGTGATATTCAATCAGCTTGGCTTGGTCGCCGGCGACTTCGAACAGTTCAACTTCTTCCTTGAAGTAGAAGCCGCGATGAAAAAACTGCGCCTGATAAGGCGAACCCGTGTTCGCCCACAAAGCGCGATCGGGACGAAAACGAATGGCGCGATACGTGTCGTAATCAATTTCGGCCAGCGAGTCCGGCAATTGGGCCGGATCAGGCGCGAAAGCTTTCAGGGAAAGACGGCGCGCCAAGGCAGCCACTGTGTCAGCCGAAAACACAACGGCGGCAGAGGCCACAGTCTTGTCCGACAACCACATCAGCGACGACCCAAGGGCACACAAAACCTCCCGTCGTAGCATCCTCACCTCAGTCCAAACGGCGTCTCTGCTACCCTGTTCTCCACAAGTAGCATGGATTGGAATTAATCTTGTACTTTTTGTAATGTTCGAAATAAGGCGGTTGCTGCGCCGCAGCAAGAGCAAACGCTGTGAAAAGCCGTTTTTTTTATATTTTTCCTGCACTTCCGATCGTGGCGGTGCGGTCGGCTTATTTACCCACGCCCAAATAATAGGCCGCGTTAAGGGTCGTTAAGCATTAAATGGGGCAAGATGGCGCCCGCTATCGCGTTTTACTGCGCCGCCTGAGCAACTTGTAGCGGATCAATCGTCGCGGATGCTGCATAGAGCGCGGCCATGCTTTGCAAGCGTGCGCCTTGCGCGGCGGCGACTTGGCGCCGGGCTAGATTTGCCTGACGCTGCGCATCTAACGCCTCAAGAAGGGTGCCGCGGCCCAGTTCGTATAGACGACGCTGCGCGCGCATATTCGCTTCGGCCGCTTGCAGAGCTTTTTGCTGGGCCGTCAACGTGTCAGTGTCATAACGTAAACCGGATAGGGCATTTGCGACTTCGACAAACGCCCTTAACACGGCGCCCCGATAACGCGCGTTGGCGGCGCGCGCATCGGCTTCCGCGCCCTTCACCTTCGCGCGCAGCTCCCCGCCATGAAATAGCGGCGCCGTTAAGTCACCGCCGAAGCGCCATGCCGATGCTTTGTAGTCAAGCACGTTGGTCAGAACGTCCGTCATCTGAGTAACGTTCGCCGACAACACAAGATGGGGAAATAGGTCTGCCTTGGCCATTCCAATGCGGGCGGTCGCGGCTTCAAGTGCGGCTTCGGACGCACGAATGTCCGGACGTCCACGGACAAAATCCGAGGGAATGGCGATCGGTGTGTCAGCGGGCGGGCTGAAGTCCACCAGGCTGAAGTTCGGAATTTGCGCCCTGCTGGGCGGCTCGCCCAAGAGGAAGCTTAATGTGTTTTTCGTCAGCGCCAGCCGGTCTTGCAATGGCGGAAGTGCGGCTTCATCCGCGGCGAGTTGCGCTTCAGGCGCTAAGCGCGTGGCTTCCGGAACGGAACCCAATTTGATCGCGCGGTCGGCGAGATCGAGCGTTTCCTGGTCGCTTGCTATGATCTGCTGCGCAGCAGCGATTTCAGCCTGCAAGGCGGCGATCTCAAGAGCTTGTTGGGTGATATTGCCCGCCAGCGTCAGGCGCGCAGCGGCGGTCCGGTTTGCTTCTTCGGCCAGGCGAGCACGTGCGGATTCCTTGGCGCGTCGTTGACCCCCGAAAATATCGAGATCGTAGCTAACTTTGCCGCCAACGGAATAGCGCGGCAAAGTTACGCTCGGAAAATCTGGAAAGCCAAAGGCGGCCGGATTGATGCGTTCGCGTGCACCCGCGCCATTCAGGTCCGCTTGCGGCCAGTCGGCGGCGCGGGTGGCGCGCAAGGCGGCGGCGGCGGAATCCAAAACAGCATCAGCCTCCGCAATCGTTGGACTGTTCTGCAAACCCTTTTGAACGGCGAGGTTCAAGTCTTCCGATTGAAAAGCCTTCCACCAATCGCCGGCAGGCAAGTTCGAGGCGAGTCGCGCTTGATCCGGCATTTCCTGATCCGCCGGCAGGTATGACTCCACAGCAGGCGTCTCCGGGCGCTTGTAATCCGGTCCGACGCTGATGCAGCCGTGCAGCACCAAGCTCCCCAGAAAAGGGACGAAGAGTTTACTCGACAATGACATGATGAGCTTCCGCAGCCGGACGTTTTGGTTGTCGGAGAAAGATGAGAAGCGGCACGGTAACGACGCACAAGATCATGGCCAGTTTGAAATCGTTCAAATACGAAATCAGGCTGGCTTGTCTGATGATCTCGCTATCGAGTTGCATTACGCCCGCGGCCGAATTCATGTTGTAGACGTCCAATCCCTGAAGGTTCGGATTATCGACCGTGACATTCTGCGCAAGATCTGCATGCGCGATTTGAAGGTTTCTGACGAACAACGCCTGCATGATGGAAATGCCCGCAGCTGAGCCGAGATTGCGGGTAAGTGTGTAAATCCCGGCGGCTTCGGCGCGGAGTTCCGCTGGAATGGTAGCGAACGTCATGGTGCTGAGCAGCACAAAGAGAATGCCGATGCCAATACCTTGAATGAAACCCGCCACCTGCACCGGCGAGGTGTCCATCTCCAATGAAAATTGCATCATTAAGTACATCGCGATCGCGTTCAGAATGAAGCCGATTGCGAGCAAATAAATGTTTGTCTCAGGCCGAGACAGGCGGCCTATCACCAGCATTGAAATCATCGTGCCGACGCCGCGGGGCACCATGGCGGCCCCCGCGTTCAGCGCCGGCAAATGCATGAACGTTTGCAAAAGGCCCGGCAGTAACGCGACCGATGCATAGACGATTAAACCCAACATGAAACTGAAGCCGCAGCACAAGACGAAATTGGAATCTCGCAAGATGGCGCGACTGAAGAACGGCGTCTTCGCCGTGAGAGTCTGTATGACGAACAGATAGAGACCGATGCAGCCTAATGTGAAATAGACAAGGATTTCTTGTGATCCAAACCAATCTTTGCTTGGGCCGCGATCCAGAAATAATTGTAAGGAAGCAAGAAAAAGCACGAGTGTGCCGTAGCCTATGAAATCAAACGGCGGCGAAGTCCGAACGCCTCGTTTCGGCAGCGAAATCCATATGCCGCAAAAAGTAATAATTCCCACCGGAAGATTGATCAGAAAGCACCAACGCCAATTCAAATTATCGGTCAACCAGCCGCCCAGGAACGGACCGAGAATTGGGCCGACCATGACGCCGATGCCAAATACCGCCATCGCTTTTGCATGATCTTTAGGTTCGTTGATGTCGAACAGGATGGCTTGCGATAGCGGAAGAAATGATGCGCAGGCGGCGCCCTGCAAGAGGCGGAAAAACACCATCTCCGGAAGATTTGTGGCGATGCCGCATGCGAGAGAGGCGACGGTGAAGCTGGCTACGGACACGAGCATAATGATCTTGCGCCCAACGCGGCCGGCGAGCCAGCCCATAAGAGGCGTCATTAAGGACTGAGCGACAATGTACGAGGTCAGCACCCATGTAATCTGATCCTGCCCCGCGGACAGACTGCCCTGCATGTGCGGCATGGCGACGTTAGCGATCGTAAGGTCAATTGTGCTCATCGTCACCGCGAGCATGATTGACGCCATAATCAAGGTTTTCTGGGCGGCCGTTGGGGCTGCCGCAGCCTCGGCGCCCGTGCCGGACATGCTACTCACGGCCACGCAGCGCTGCGCCGTGCGACCGGGTGTTGACACTGACCTCTGCGCTCAAGCCGGCGCTGATTGGCAGGTCGGCTGGTGGATTGATCAGCTTCAGACGTACCGGCAGGCGCTGCACAACCTTGACCCAATTTCCGGTCGCGTTTTGCGCGGGGATCGCAGAAAACACTGCGCCAGTGCCAGGACTAAAGCTCATCACGCGCGCCTGCAATTTTTCCCCGGGAAATGCATCGACCTTGACTGTCGCTTCTTGGCCAACGCGCATATTTTCAAGCTGATTTTCCTTAAAGTTGGCTTCAACCCAGGGCTCGCCTGCGACCATCCAAAATAGTGGCTGTCCCGCGTTTACATATGAGCCGACCTGGACTTGGTCGACGCGTGTGACGGTGCCGGCCTGAAGCGCTTTGATGACGGTGTGGTTCACGCCGACTTGAGCGCTTTCAACGCGCGCGGCGGCTTCCCGCACCTGCGGAAAGTCATCAATAGACTGATTAACGTCGCCGCCAAGCGCCGCGAGGGACGCCGCCATAGTCTGCCGTGCGCGTTCGACGTTACGTTGAGCGTCGATGGTAGTGAAGTTCGAACTTTCCACTTGTTGCTTCGCCGAAAGGCCTTCCTTTTGAAGGGCGCGTTCGCGGACATTCTGCGTTTTGGCGAAGGCGAGGGCGTCCTGTGCGGCATGATAAGAGGCTACGTTGGATGCATATTCCGCTTTGAGCTCAGCCGCGTGCGCGCGTGCGTTGGACAACGCCGCTTGCGCTGCTTGGAGGTCTGCTTCCGCCGCGTCGCTTTCAAGGACAAAGAGCGTTTGACCGGCTTCGACAATCTGGTTGTCGTGCACACGCATTTCCACGATGCGCCCCGCTATGCTGGCGCTAACCGGCGCGCGGGACGCTTGAACGTAGGCATTATCGGTTGTCTCTGTGCCGCCCCCCAAAAACAAAAAGAGGAGGAACAGGATCAAGATTATTGCAACGCCGATGATCATCAACGGTGCGCGTTCTTTTGTCAGCGCTTCGAAACGTTGCCGGACGTTGGGTTTTTCAACCGTAGAAATATCCGCCGTGTCTCTCATGACGCGTTTTGTCCGACCACCGGGTCGTCTTCTGTTAAAAGCTGAATAGGCATGGAGCGCAGACGCTCCGTGATTTTGCGAAGGGAGAGTTTCAACGCTTCGACTTCTTGTTCCGGCATGTTTTCGAGTATTTGCGCTTGGTTGTCTGCGGCGAGTTCGGCCAAGTGCGGCAGCAAATCATTTGCGGCTTTCGTTAAATGCAGCCGCCAAACCCGGCGATCCGTGGGATCGGGCCTGCGTTCAACGTGCCCACTCTTCTCCAGCCGGTCGATCGTTTGGCCCAACGCCATGCGGCTGACGTCCAAACGGCGCGCCAGTTCAATTTGTGAGAGACCGTCTTCTTTCGCCAGAATGAACAGCGCACGGGCGCTCGCGCCCGTGAGGCCAAGCGCCCGCACACGGTTGTCAAAGGCGGCGCGGCTCAGCCGAGTCGCGTCGCCCAGCATGACTAGACGGTCTAGGCGGTGAGGCGCCGGCGCACTGAAGCGCGCGGTTGGGGCGGGCCCGGCGGG
>JBEVJO010000216.1:0-4996 GCA_040510175.1 Caulobacterales bacterium | reverse complement strand
GGGGCGGACAAGGCTGGGAACCTCCAGGCTGGCGGCGGACAGGAGGGCAACAGACAAAGCGTGGCCAGCTTTGTCCATCCTTAACCGCCGCGCCAAGACGGTATTTGGGCTGCCTTGCGCGGCCCCAGCGGCGCTGTGTCGAGGTGGTCAGATAAAGCGCAGTAAAAACAATTAATTGAGTGGCTGTCGGTGCAGTAAATTCAGTGCAAACCGAGAATTGACGTATCCAAGACCGCCCTCTATAAGCATCGGCTTCCCGAAAGGCGCGCGCATCCATGGCTGACATCACGGCGGACAAGGCCGACGCTAAAAAGAGCGTCGGCCCTCTCACGTTCTTTCGCCAGGTTCGGGCGGAAGGGCGCAAAATCCATTGGACGACCCGCAAGGAGACCATTCTCGGAACGATAATGGTCTTCGTTTTGGCGTCCGCGGCGGCGGTGTTCTTCTTTCTGGTCGATATGATTTTGCAGTGGGGCGTGAAGACCCTGCTCGGGTTTTTTAGTTGATAGGGCGCGCCCGTAATGACGGCCAAGTGGTACATCGTCCACACCTACTCGAATTTCGAGAAAAAGGTTGCGGAAGCGATCCGGGAACAGGCGCGCAATCAAGGGCTTGAAGAGCGCTTTGAAGAAATTGTCGTGCCGACCGAGGAAGTCGTGGAGGTCCATCGCGGCCGCAAGCGGACGGCGGAGCGGCGCTTCTTTCCAGGCTATGTCCTGGCGAAGATGGATATGAACGACCACACCTATCACCTGGTGAAAAACACACCAAAGGTGACGGGTTTCCTTGGATCCGGTCAAACGCCGATCCCGGTGTCCGACGTGGAAGTGAAGCGAATCCTGGGCGGCGTTGAAGAGCGCGCCGAACGCATTCGTCCGGTCATCGATTTCGAGATCGGCGAGCGCGTGAAGGTGAAGGAAGGGCCGTTCGAGGGCTTCGAAGGGCAGGTTGAAGAGATTGATGAGGATCGCGGCCGCGTGAAGGTGTCGGTGTCGATTTTTGGACGCGCCACCCCAGTCGATTTGGAGTTCGGCGGCGTCATTAAGCTGAGTTGAGATTTTTAAAGCCGCGGGAGGTTCGGCCGTAAGTCCATGGCCGGGCCGTTTACCGCGCGCCCCACGGGGACGTTCCCCGTTTTTGTGAGAGGGAGTTATGGCGAAGAAACTAATGGGCCAGATCAAGCTGGAGGTTCCGGCAGGCGCGGCGAATCCGTCACCGCCTATCGGACCTGCGCTCGGTCAGCGCGGCCTGAATATCATGGAATTCTGCAAGGCGTTCAACGCCCGTACGCAGGAAATCGAGAAGGCCACGCCGTGCCCGGTCGTGATCTCTTGGTATCAGGACAAGTCGTTCACGTTCGAAATCAAATCGCCTCCCGCCAGCTTCTTCATCAAAAGAGCGGCGAAGGTCGACAAGGGCTCTGCAAAGCCGGGCCGCGACGTGAAGGGCCGCATCTCTACGGCGCAATGCCGCGAGATCGCGGAAAAGAAGATGAAGGATCTGAATGCGCGCGATCTCGACGCCGCGACCAAGATCATCGTCGGTTCGGCCCGGTCCATGGGCCTGGAAGTGACGGAGTAGGGGCGATGAGCAAACCAGGAAAGCGCATCCGCGCCGCGCGCAGCGGCGTCGATCCGCAAAAACTCCACTCGCTCGACGAAGCGGTGAAGATCGTAAAGTCCAACGCCAAGGCGAAGTTCGACGAAACGGTCGAAGTCGCCGTGAATCTCGGCGTTGATCCGAAATATGCCGACCAGATGGTCCGTGGCGTTTGCGCTCTGCCGAATGGCAGCGGCCGCACCGCGACCGTCGCGGTTTTCGCACGCGGCGCAAAGGCAGACGAAGCCAAAGCGGCGGGCGCGGAGATCGTCGGCGCCGAAGAACTGGTCGAACAGGTCCAAGGCGGCCGCATGGATTTCGACAAGGTCATCGCGACCCCGGACATGATGCCTTTGATGGGCCGTCTCGGTAAGGTTCTGGGCCCGCGCGGCCTGATGCCGAACCCGAAGGTCGGCACGGTCACGATGGATCTCGCCAAGGCGATCAAAGACGCCAAAGGCGGCGCCGTTGAGTTCCGCGCTGAAAAGGCGGGCGTCATTCATGCCGGCGTCGGCAAGGCGAGCTTCACCGAGCAAGCCTTGGCTGAAAACCTGCGCGCCTTCATGGACGCGCTGGTTAAGGCCAAACCGACGGGCGCCAAAGGCACCTATGTGAAAAGAATTTCGCTCAGCTCCACGCAGGGGCCGGGTGTTGGAGTCGAGCCGTCGAGCGTCAACGCTCAATAGCTTGATCAAGGAATTCCAGCCGGCGCGGATGTCCGCAAAGGCTGGTTAGGAGAGGTGACCCTTCTATCAGATAGATGGGGGTTCGCCTCACCTGTCCGAGACCGCAGGCGCCGAGGGGATATCTCCGAGGCTTAATCGAAACCGGGTTCGCCCGGGACCGGCCGGCGATAGACAGGGAAAACATGAGATTTGCGAACCTATGCGTCGCGGATCGCGTGGAGCCCTGGGACAGGAGACGCCGCTTTGAGGGCCTTGCCCGAAGAGCGGCGCATATCGAAGCCGGATGGTCCGGTTTCGATCGTCGTGGAGGCCGTAATGGATCGGACTGAAAAGACCGAAGCGGTTGAAAGCCTGAAAGGGCTGTTCGACCAAGCCGGCGTAGTGGTTCTTGCCCACTATTCCGGACTGACTGTTGCGGAAATGACGACGCTCCGGGTTCGGCTCGCCGAATCTGGCGCAGGGCTCAAGGTCGTAAAAAACCGTCTCGCGAAAATCGCGCTCGACGGCCGGCCGGGTGCGGGCGCTTCGGACCTTTTCAAAGGTCCGATAGCAATCGCGTTTTCCCCGGATCCGGTCTCGGCGCCGAAGGTTCTCGTCGAGTTCGCCAAGGGCAACGATAAGTTGAAGCTCTTGGGCGCGATCATGGGCGACGCGATCGTCGATCAAGCAGGGGTCAAGGCGCTCGCCACCCTGCCATCGCTCGACGAACTGCGCGGCAAAATCGTGGGCCTCTTGCAGGCTCCGGCGACCCGCGTGGCCACCGTCATCCAGGCGCCCGCAGGCCAACTGGCCCGTGTGGTTCAAGCCTATGCCGACAAGGCAGAGGCCGCTTGACCCGTCATTCGCTGCAACCAAACGCGATACGCATTGAAAACTTGAAGGAAGCAAACCATGTCTAAGCTTGATAAATTGGTGGACGATCTGTCGTCCTTGACCGTCCTCGAAGCCGCTGAGCTCTCGAAACTGTTGGAAGAAAAGTGGGGCGTCTCCGCCGCTGCGCCTGTGGCTGCCGCCGCCGGTCCAGCTGCCGCTGCTGCTCCTGCCGCTGAAGCCCAGACCGAATTCTCGGTCATCCTGGCTTCTGCCGGCGACAAGAAGATCGAAGTCATCAAGGTGGTCCGTCAGCTCGTTCCGGCCCTCGGCCTGAAGGAAGCCAAGGACCTCGTCGAAGCCGCGCCGAAGCCTGTGAAGGAAGGCGTGAACAAAGACGAAGCCGAGAAGATGAAGAAGGCGCTCGAAGAAGCCGGCGCCAAGGTCGAGCTGAAATAAGCCGACCGTCTTCGCGAAAATTTGGGCGCGGGCGACCTGGAATTTTTTCCAGATTCACCCGCGCCCAAAGGCGTTTCTGCTCCAGGCATCTGTAGCAAGCGCTTCGTGAAGTGAGTTTGGGTTTGTTGGGCGCACCCCATTCAGGCGCCCCAACGCCGAGATCGCCCCATGGCGACATCGGCGGCTGAATGGAAGGTTTTGGCGTGACCACGCACGCCAGCGGGGCCTTACGGCGCCGCGGATCAAACAATCGGGCCCCATGGCCCTTTTGATCGAAAGATCGGGCTAGGAAATAGCAATGACGCTCAGCTTCACCGGCAAAAAGAGAATTCGCAAATCGTTCGGCCGCATCCCTGAAGTGGTCACGATGCCGAATCTTATCGAGGTTCAGCGCAGTTCTTACGAATCATTTTTGCAGAAGGATGTGAAGTCCAAGGATCGCAAGATCGACGGCCTCGAAGCGGTCTTCCGTTCGGTCTTCCCAATCAAGGATTTCTCCGATCGCGCCGTGCTCGAATACTTGTCCTCCGAATTCGAAGCGCCGAAGTTCGACGTCGATGAGTGCCAACAGCGCGACATGACCTACGCCGCGCAGTTGAAGGTGAAGCTGCGTCTCGTCGTGTTCGAAACGGACGAAGAAACCGGCTCGCGTTCGATCAAGGACATCAAGGAACAGGACGTCTATCTGGGCGACATTCCTTTGATGACCGACAAAGGCACTTTCGTCATCAACGGCACCGAGCGCGTCATCGTTTCCCAGATGCACCGGTCGCCAGGCGTGTTTTTCGATCACGATAAAGGCCGCACCCACTCGTCGGGCAAGCTGTTGTTCGCCGCCCGCGTCATTCCCTATCGCGGCTCCTGGCTCGATTTCGAGTTTGACGCCAAGGACGTTGTCTATGTCCGCGTCGACCGCAAGCGGAAGCTGCCGGCGACGACGTTCCTTTACGCGCTCGGCATGAGCGCCGAGGAAATCCTCGAACACTTCTATACCTTCTCGACCTATCGCCGGATCAAGGGCAAAGGCTGGGCGACCGCCTACAATCCGGAACGCTGGCGCGGCGCGAAGCCGAACCATGATCTGGTTGACGCCGACACCGGCAAGGTCGTGGCGCCGGGCGGCAAGAAGCTTTCCGCGCGGATCGCCAACCAATTGCTGACCGATGGCCTGAAGGATCTGCTGGTTCCGACCGAAGATCTGGTCGGCCGTTACGCCGCTTATGATTATGTCAACGCGGAAACCGGCGAGATCATTGCCGAAGCCGGCGAAGAGTTGAACGAGAATTCGTTGGCGCTGCTGGCGGAAGCCGGCATCGACGATCTGGACATCCTGAACATCGACCATGTGACCGTGGGCGCATACATGCGCAACACGCTGGCCGTGGATCGCAATGACGGCAAGGACGGCGCGCTGACCGATATCTATCGCGTCATGCGTCCTG
>JBEVJO010000215.1:0-12238 GCA_040510175.1 Caulobacterales bacterium | reverse complement strand
CGCCTGAATTGCTGGAGCGCGCGCCATGAAGCACGTGATCTTCGTCGCCGGAACGGGGACCGACATCGGCAAGACTTATGTCGCGGCATCCATGATCCGCGAGGCGGTGGCGGCTGGGCGTAAGACGGTTGTGCTCAAACCTGTGGTCAGCGCCGTGCCGGAGCCGGATGATCCGGCCTTTGCCCAGAGCGACATGGCGGTGCTGCTGACCGCACAAGGGCTGCCGGTGGACGAAGAGCATGTGCAGGCGATTTCTCCCTGGCGTTTCAAGGCCGCCCTGTCGCCCGACATGGCGGCGCGGCTGGAAGGGCGCAGCGTGCATTTCGATGCGCTGCTGGATTGGGCGCGCATGCGCATTCGCGGCGCCCCGGCGGATGCATTTGTGCTCATCGAAGGCGCGGGCGGCTTGATGAGTCCGCTCAGCGTTAAAAACACCAATCTGGATTTGCTGGCGGCGCTCGGCGCGCGCGCGTTGCTTGTGGCGGGAAATTATCTCGGCGCCATCAGTCACACCCTGACGGCGGTGGAGGCGCTAAAAGCCCGCAATGTCGATTTGGCTGGTATCGTTGTAAATGAATGCGAAGGCGACCATCCGCCGCTGGAGTCGATCGTCGAGACGCTCACGCGGTTTTTGCCCGAGACCTGCGTGACGAAGGTGGCGCGCTATAAAAAGCCGGAGGGTTTGCTGTCGCTTCTATAGAGTACGTGCAGTTTCAGCTGCGATGCGACCGAAGTCCCGGCAAAAATGGGGCGCGGCAATGGGGAGGAAAAGAGTATGGTCTTAAACGATGTCATGAATGCGTTCGCGAACAATCGCGACGAAATGATCCTGTTGTCGATCATTCCCTATGCGGGCGGATTTCTGATCTGGGTCTATTTCTATCTTCTCTCAATCAAAGAGAAGAAGCTGCCGATCCCCTTCTGGCTCTACACCTTCTATTTCGCGCACGATTCCACCGGCGCCATCCGCTTTCACCAATTGGCCGAAACGCATAACGGCTTCTGGTTTTTCTCCTCGACATCCATGGCGTTGTTCGCCTGGACGCTGGTGGAGATCGGCGGGATGATCCTCGCCATCAAATATGCCCGCCAGGATATCTGGGGCAAAGAGGGCGCGCCGCCGGTGACGGTGAACAAGGCAGTGTTCAACACCGTTACCGAAATCATCATGATGTATGCCGTTGTGAATCTGCTGCACTACTTCATGGACGACGAAGTGATGTTCAAATGGTTCTCGCTGACCAACGCGCTGCTGGCGATCGGGCCGTTCTACGTGTTGCGGCAGCGCATCGACCGCGTGGGCAGTTCGGTTGCCTTGCTAATGATCCTGGTGGTCAGCGTCGGGCAGACGTTCCTGCCGCCGGGGCTTGGCATGTTCACCACCGCGTCTCCGTATTTCGATGCGCCGTGGTTCTATATTGCGGGCGTCGTGTTTACAGCGATGGCGGTGTGGAACCTCATCACGTTGCTGCGCATGCCGCCGAAGGGGTTGGTCAACGGCAAGAAAGCGATCTGGTGATCCGTCTGGGAGACTAATCCATGAATCTCGAAGATCTCCCGCCGCCGGGCGATCCGGCTGAACTCTTTGCGGTGCGCGGTAAGGTGGCGCTGGTGACCGGCGCCACCACCGGCATCGGTCTGATGATCGCGCGGCAAATTCTAATCCATGGCGCCAAGGTCTATCTGCACGGCCGCCGAGCGGACTTTTGCGCCGATGTGGCGCGGAGGCTTTCAGACATTGGGCCTTGCATCCCCGCGCCTGCAGACCTCGGGGCGCGGGACGGCGCCGCAAAACTGATCGAGCAGATCAAGCAAAATGAAAAGGCCCTGCACATCCTGGTAAACAATGCGGGCGCGACGCTTAGCGGGCCGGTGGATGACTATTCGATGGAGGACTGGGATCAGGTCTTCAATGTCAATGTCCGCGCGCCGTTTGAGTTGTGCAGTCGTCTTGCACGCTTGCTGGAGGCGGACGCCTCGCCGCTCGATCCGGGTCGGATCGTCAATATCGGGTCGCTATCCGGCAATCTCGTCACCAACAGCAATTCGGCGTTCTCGTACGGCCCCAGCAAAGCCGCTTTGCATCATTTGTCACGCGGGCTGGCGGTGGAGCTGGCCAAGCGCAACATCACGGTCAATTCGATCGCGCCCGGTGGCTTTCCCACCAAGATCATGGATTTCGAGGTCAATGGCATCCACGCCTGGGAATTGACGGCGCAGCAAACGCCGGCGGGCCGCATGGGCACGGAAGAAGATATTGGCGGTTTGCTGCTATTTCTCTGCTCGCGCGCTGGGGCTTATGTCACCGGAACCAATATCGCCATTGACGGCGCCTGGTCGGTGAAGGGCGTCTAGGCCGTCGCCGCCGCGAAGGCGCTGGCCCAGGCCCATTGGAAATTATAGCCGCCGAGCCAGCCGGTGACGTCCACCGCTTCGCCGATGAAGAAAAGACCGGGGACGGTTTTCACTTCCATGGTCTTTTGCGACAAGGCCTCGGTGTCGACGCCGCCCACCGTAACTTCGGCTTTGGCATAGCCTTCTGAGCCGGACGGCGTCAGGCGCCAGGCTTTCAGCGCGCGCATCACGTCGATGAGCGCGACGTTCTTCTGATCGATCAAAGGCGCGGCGGCAAAGCGCGACGCCAGTTCGTCCGCAAACCGCGCGGAGAGTTTGCTGGAAAGCGCCGCCTTGATGTGCGCCTTCGGGTGATCGCGTTTGAAGCCGGTCAGAAAGTCTTCGGCGCATTCCGGCAGCCAGTCGATTTCTATGTCGCCGCCGGGGGTCCAATAGGATGAGGTTTGCAGGATGGCGGGACCGGAGAGGCCGCGATGCGTGAACAAGGCGCCTTCGTCAAAATTGGCGAGGCCGCTGCGCGCGGTGACCGGCGCGCTGATGCCGCTGAGCGGGCTCATCCACTCCAGGTCCTGCTTACAGAAGGTCAGGGGGACCAGGCCCGGGCGGGGCTCGATGATCGGCACGCCGAATTGCCGTGCGATGCGATAGGCGAAATCCGTGGCGCCGATTTTGGGAATGGAGAGACCGCCGGTTGCGATCACCAGAGCCGGCGCTTCAAATTGGCCGCGATCGGTCTCCACCACGAAGTGTTCGCGGCGGCGGACATCGCGCACGCGGCAATCGGTCAGCATTGTCGCGCGGGCCACCTGGCATTCATCCAGCAGCATCCGCAGGATGAGGTGCGCCGCGCCTTTGCCCTCGCCGAACAATTGGCCGAGCGTCTTTTCGTAATATTTGATGCCGTGCTTTTCGACCAAGGCGATGAAGTCGGAAGGCGTGTAACGCGAAAGCGCCGAACGCGCGAAGTGCGGATTGTTCGACAGGAACCGATCGGCCTTGGTGTGCAGATTGGTGAAATTGCAGCGGCCGCCGCCCGAGATTAGGATTTTCGCGCCGGGCTCTGGGGCGTGCTCGAGCAGCAGCACCTTCTTGCCGCGTTTGCCCGCATTAAAGGCGTAGAATAGGCCGGCCGCGCCGGCGCCGATGACAATGGAATCGTAGCTTTCGCTCATAGAGGAGGAGCTAAAGCGCCCGCAGCCGAAAGCGAAGCGCTTTTATCTAGGACTTAGTATTCTTCTTCGTCCCACCAGGGATAAAAGGCGGGCAGGTCGCTTGAGACCTTGTCGGCGAAGTTTGGAAGACGCTTTTCCTTGAAGCTCGCAACGCCTTCGCGGATGTCGTTGCCGCGCGCGCGCGTGAACAATGCGCGGCTTTCCAGGCGGTGCGCGTCCATGGGATGATCGGCGCTCAGCATGCGCCACAGCAATTGCCGCGTCAGCGCGACCGAAACTGGCGCGGTATTGTCGGCGATGTCGCGCGCCAGGGCATACGCGGCTGGCAGAACGTCTTCTGGTTCGTGCAGCGATCGCACGAGACCCGCTTCCAATCCTTCGCTGGCGGGGAAGGTGCGGCCCGAGAGGGTCCATTCCAGCGCGCGGCTGATCCCGACAATGCGCGGCAAGAACCAAGCGGACGCGGATTCCGGCGCAATACCGCGCCGGACGAAAGGAAAGCCGAATTTGGCGGCGTTCGAGGCTACACGAATGTCGGCGGCCAGAGTCATGGTCAGGCCAATGCCCACGGCATGGCCGTTGATGGCTGCGATGATCGGCTTGGGCGAGTCGAACATTTTCAGTGTGATGTAGCCGCCGAAATCGCGGGTGCTGGGGTTCTTCCAATCAATCTCGCCACCGGCGCCGACGGCGGCTTCTCTGTCGGCTTCAGTTTTATTGCCGGCCTTGGAGAAGGCGCCTTCTGGCGCGCCCAAATCAGCTCCGGCGCAGAAGGCGCGACCAGCGCCCGTCAGCACGATTACTTTGACCGCATCATCGGCGGCGGCTTGATCCAGTGCCTTGACGACGTCCGCGCCCATGGCGCGCGTGAAGGCGTTCATCTTTTCGGGCTTGTTCAGCGTGATCGTCGTGATGCCGTCCGCGACGGAATAGAGGATGTCGGTGCTTTCCATTGAGAATCCTATAGAGCTAAGCGGTCGCGCGCGAAGTGATACTCGCGCTTGAGTTGGTCGACGATAATGCTGACAGGCCGGATGGCCTTCACCGCGCCCACGCCTTGCCCGGCGCCCCAGATGTCACGCCATGGTTTAGCGGCGTCGGCAATGACGACACCCTTGTCGCGTGCGGGCAGATTGTCCGGATCGAGTCCGGCATTCACGATGGACGCCCGCAGATAGTTGCCGAGCACGCCGGTGAAAAGATCCGAATAGATGATGTCCGCCGCGCCGCTGTCGACGATCGCTTGCTTGTAGGTTTGCGGCGCGTTGGCTTCTTCGGCGGCGATGAACAGGCTGCCGAGATAGGCAAGGTCGGCGCCCATGGCCTGCGCCGCCAAAATGGATTGCCCGGTCGCGATCGCGCCCGACAAAACCAGCGGCCCATCGAACCAGGCGCGAATTTCCTGCACCAGAGCGAAGGGCGACCATTGTCCGCCATGGCCGCCGGCGCCGGCCGCGACTGCGATGAGGCCGTCTGCGCCTTTTTCGATCGCCTTGCGCGCAAAGCGGTCATTGATGACATCGTGCAGGGTAATGCCGCCCCAGCTTTGAACCGCGTCGTTGATCTCTTTTTGAGCGCCCAGTGACGTAATGACGATGGGGACTTTGTGTTTGCGGAGAACCTCCAGGTCTTCCTGCAGGCGCGTATTGGACTTGTGGAGAATTAAATTGATGGCGAACGGCGCTGCGGGCGTTTGCGGATTGGCGGCGTCCCAGGCGGCGAGTTCGTTTTCAATGCGCGTCAGCCATTCGTCGAGTGCGCCTGCCGGCCGCGCATTGAGCGCGGGCATAGAGCCCACAATGCCTTGCTTGCACTGCGCGATCACAAGCTCAGGGCTCGACACGATGAACATCGGCGCGGCGATGGCCGGTAGGCGCAAATTGGATAATTGCCAGGGCAGCGATTTCATCGTGATTGCATTATCCAATAAGGGTTGCGTGCTCGGCCCAATAGGGCGCGCGCACCGCGCGCTTGTTAAGTTTGCCCAGATCGTTGCGCGGCAACGCATCGATAAAGTCCACGCTGCGCGGACATTTGATCGGGCTCAACCGATCCCGGCAAAAAGCCAGAATGTCTTCGCCCAACGCCGCCGATGCGTCGGCGGGTTTTTTTAATTCCACGACCGCTTTCACCTGTTCGCCGAAATCTGGATCAGGCACGCCGATTACCGCGACATCGGCGATCGCCGGATGGTCGAGCAAAATGTGCTCGGCTTCCTGCGGATAGATGTTCACCCCGCCGCTGATGATCATGTGGGCGTGGCGGTCGGTGAGGTAGAGATAGCCATCCTCGTCCAGATAGCCGACGTCGCCGAAGGTTGCGAGGCCGTCGGGGCGAAAGATCGCCGCCGTTTTTTCCGCGTCGCCGTGATAGCTGAAAGGACGGCCATTGCCGAGATAGATCAAGCCCGGCTGGTTCGGCGGACATTCGTTGCCCGCATCGTCAAAAATCTTCAGCGTGCAGCCTGCTGGTGGTTTGCCGACGGAGCCTTTGTGGCTCAGCCACTCGGTTGGCGAGATCAGCGTGTGACCCATGCCTTCGGTGCCGCCATAAATTTCATAAATCACTGGCCCCCACCATGCGATCATCGCTTCTTTGACTGAGGGCGGGCAGGGCGCGGCGCCGTGAATAGCGTAGCGCATAGTAGAGACGTCGGCGGCCCGGCGCTGGACCTCCGGTAGACGCAGCATGCGGATGAACATGGTCGGCACGAAAAACCCGTGCGTGGCGCGATAGCGCGCGATGCTGTCCAGCATGAATTGCGGATCGAACTTTTGAAAGCCGACGACCGTGCCGCCGAGCCGATGCGTGCTCATCATCTTGCGCAAGGGGGCGGCGTGATAAAACGGCCCGGCGTTCATCAGGATCATCTCCGGCGAAAAGCCAAACGCGCCGACGAGAAACTTTTGCCGCAGCGGCGGTTCGTCCGGCGGCACATCCGCAAGGGGAGTTCGCACCGCCTTGGGGCGGCCCGTTGTGCCGGATGAATAGAGCATCGAGCCGCCGCGAATGCGGTCGAGCGGGGCGGCGGGTTGCAGCTGCAGCAACGCTTCGTAGTCGAGGAAGGGCGAAATGTGCGCATCGACGATCATCGTTGTCGCGGGATCGAACGTGGAGCCTTGCGCCTGCATCGCTTTCAGCATCGCAGCCGAAATCACCAGCAATTTGGCGCCGGAATTTTCCAGAATATAGGCGACGTCGGCCGCGTTCAAATGCGTGCTGACGCAGACATAATGCAGACCGGAGTTTTTCGCCGCCCAGCAAACTTCCGGATACCGCAAGTGGTTTTCCATCAGGAAAGCGATGGTGTCGCCTTCTGCTACGCCAAGGCTTGCAAATAGATTGGCCGCCTGATCGGACCGGCGCACCATTTCAGCATAGGTGATGGAGCCGCCGCTATCCGCCATAATCAAGGCCGTCTTGTCGGGGAACGCCTTCGCCACCGCGCGCGGGTGCTGCGCGGTGCTGGTCGACGGCTGTGTTTCCTGATCGCGGGGACGGGACATTATTCGCTTTTATAGGGTTCTGAACGGCCGGGCGACCAAGATTGTCTTACCGAATATAGTGTGCAAACATACCAAAATGGGATGAGGCGTCCAGAAGGAAAAGGACGCTAGCGAAGGAAGCGCCGAACCCGCTATTGAGCGGACCATTGATTGAGCCGCGGCTGCGTCCAGTGCGCTGCGCGTATCAATCGCGGGTTTGAGTTCGGCAGAAATCTGGGGTGAGCATGAGCGAAGAAAAAGAAGCGTATCGCGTCGATTTCCAGGACAATATTTTGACCCTGACGTTCGACCGGCCGCCGGGAAACTCGATCCCGACTCAGGCGGTGCCGAAACTGACGGAGTTGGTGGAAAACATCAACAAGCGCCCTGAAGTGCGCGCGGTGCTCATTCGCGGCGAAGGCCCCAACTTTTCCGTTGGCGGCGATGTGAAGGGCTTTCACGAGCAATTGACGACCCAGCCGATGGACGCGATCACCGCCGATTTCGACGCGCGTCTGGGCCGCCTGGCCAAATATGTCGCCGCCTTCGTCCGCATCGAAGCGCCGATCGTCACCGCGTGCCAAGGCGGATCGGCGGGCGCCGGCCTTATGTATGTGCTGGGCGCTGATGTTGTTATCGCCGACGAAAGCGCATTTTTCCTGTTCGCGCACCAGCGCATCGGCCTGACGCCGGATGGCGGCGTCAGCTATTTGTTGCCGCGCGTTGTAGGGGCGCGCCGCGCCACGGAACTGGTGATCACGGCGGCGAAGGTCGACGTCGCAGAAGCGCATCGCATCGGCATCGTCTCCCGTATCGTGCCGGCCGATCAGCGCGAGGCCGAGGCGCGCAAGCAGGCCCAACGCTTTGCCCAGGCGCCGCAAGGCGCGCTGCGGCGCGGCAAAAGTCTGATGGCCGGCAGCCTGGATCTCTCGATGGAAGATCAGCTGCAATCCGAACGGCGCAATATCGTCGCCAGCGTGGCCGATCCGGATTTCGCCGAAGGGGTGACTGCGTTCATGGAAAAACGCGCGGCGCGTTTTCCGTCCACGCGCTGATCGAGGCATGCTAGGGGCTCGGCTCCACCAGAATTCATTTCGAACATAGGAAAAAATATGCCGCGCTTGGTCGTCATTACCCGCGATGAAAAAACCCACGAAATTGCCGGTAAGAATAACGTTTCCGTCATGGAGACTATCCGTGACAACGGCTTTGATGAATTGCTGGCGCTCTGCGGCGGCTGCTGTTCCTGCGCCACCTGTCATGTCTATGTGGACGAGGCCTTTCAGGCGCTATTGCCTGAGATGAGCCCTGACGAGAACGATCTGCTCGACAGCTCCAGCCATCGGACCGGCGCGTCGCGTTTATCCTGTCAATTATTGCTGTCCGATGCGCTGGATGGTTTGAAAGTGAAAATCGCCCCAGAAGACTAGGTGGGAGGACTAAGCTCATGGCGTCAGGGATTCGCTGCGTTGTTACGGGGCAGATCGATGGGCGTGGCCGCATCGCACAAGACGGTCCGGCCCCGGAAGTCGATATGGGCGAAGGCGGTAAGGTCTATGAGATCTGGCGCGCGCCGCATCCGACGGGCGTCGAGCCGGAAGGCGTGGCCTGGGACGTCAGTCCGCCAAACAAAGGCAGCGTCTTCCGCATCGCTGAGTTTCCGCCGCATTACGCCAGCGACGCGCCCTGGATGCATCTAACCCAGACCATCGATTATGGCTGCATCATCGAAGGCGAGCTTACCTTGGTGATGGATGGCGAAGAGACCATTCTGCGCCCAGGCGATGTTTTCGTGCAGCGCGCCGCCAATCACGGCTGGGCGAACCGCAGTGATCGGCGCTGCCGCATGGCCGTGATCCTTATCGACGGAGCGCAATAATGGCTCTCTCCAACTCGCTGCACGCGGAAATGTATCGCCGGATGCTGCGCATCCGCTTGTTCGAGGAAGCGGCGGTTGAGCTGCTGCAGCGGGGGGAGATCGCGGGCGCGCTGCACACCACGCCAGGCCAGGAAGCGACGATTGTCGGGGCCTGCATCCCACTAAGCGATCAAGATTACATGGTCGGAACGCACCGCTCACACGGGCACCCGATCGGCAAGAACGCCGGACTGAAGCGGTTGATGGCTGAATTGCTGGGGCGTGTTACCGGCGTCAATCGCGGCAAAGGCGGCTCCATGCACCTCGCCGATTTTTCGGTCGGCAGTCTGGGCGAGACGAGCATTGTCGGCTCCGGTCTGCCGGTTGCGACGGGCGCGGCCTTGGGCTCGAAAATGCAAAAGAACGGCCGCGTCACCTTGTGCTTTTTCGGTGATGGCGCCTCCAGCGAAGGCACATTCCATGAATCGCTGAACATGGCGTCGATCTGGAAATTGCCGGTGATCTATTTTTGCGAGAACAACGGCTACGCCATTTCGACCCCGGCGAGTCAGACGGTGTCGGTGAAAGACATCGCCATCCGGGCGGCGGGCTATGACATGCCGGGCCACGTCGTCGACGGCCAGGATGTGCTGGCGGTGCATGCCGTGATGACCGAAGCGGTCGAACGCGCGCGGCGCGGCGAAGGGCCGAGCCTGATCGAAGCAAAGACCTATCGCTACGATGAGCACGCGATGGGACTGCCGCCGAGCAATTATCGCACGGCCGAGGAGATCGAACGCTGGCGCCAGCGCGATCCGATCAAATTGTTTAAGGCGGTGCTCAGCGAGGGCGGCATGAACGCCAGCGAAATCGACGCGATCGAAGCCGCTGTCAAAACGGACGTGGCGGAGGCCGTGAAGTTCGGCCTCGAGAGCCCGCTGGCGGATGTGGCGGAAACGTACGATCACGTGTTCGTCGATCCAATCCTGCCTTTGCAGTCGGCTTAAGGGAGACGGCGATGGCGCGGGTAAATTATCTGGCGGCTTTGCGGGATGCGATGGCGGAGGAGATGCGTCGCGATCCGCGTGTCTTCCTGATGGGCGAAGATCTACGGGCGAACCTTTACGGCTCGTCCGGCGGCTTGCTCGACGAGTTCGGACCGGAGCGCGTGATCGACGTGCCCCTCGCCGAGAATGGCGTCGTCGGCGTCGCGGCGGGCGCGGCCATGGTTGGGATGCGCCCCGTTCTGGACATCACGATTTCGGCGTTTCTCTATCCGGCGACGGATCAGATCATCAGCATCGCTGCGAAGTCCCGCTACATCTATGGCGGCCAGACCTCGGTGCCGATCGTGATCCGCTCATCGATGTTCTACAATGCGGGCGCGGCGGCTCAGCATTCCGATCGCCCATATTCGATGTTCATGAGCACGCCGGGTCTGAAGATCGTGGCGCCGTCGGACGTCTATGACGCGAAAGCGCTTCTAAAAGCATCGATCCGCGACGAAGACCCCGTGCTGTTCTTCGAAGATTTCAACCTCTGGGGAACCGCCGCGCGCCTGCCGGACGACGAAGAAATCATTTTGCCCTTGGGCAAGGCGGCGATTAAGCGCGAAGGCGCGGACGTCACGGTGTTCGCTATCGCTGGTTCCGTGTCGCTGGCGCTGGCCGCGGCAAAGATTCTCGAGGGCGAGGGCGTTTCGGTCGAAGTGATCGATCCGCGCACCATCAAACCGCTGGACGTCGAAACGGTTTTGACTTCGGTGCGCAAGACCGGACGGTTCGTCGCGGTCGACCCGGCCAACAGAACCGGCAGCGTCGCCAGTGAAATCGTCGCTACGGTGAGCGAGCGTATTTTCACGTCGCTCAAGGCGGCGCCTTTGCGCGTCTGCACCCCCGACACGCACATTCCCTTCGCCGCGCATATGGAAAAGGGCCTTTATCCTTCGACGGAATCCATCGCCGCCGCCGTGCGCAAGGTCATGGCCGCCAGCAAGCCGCAATAGAGAGTCAGATGATTGAACTGAAACTACCGCAATTCGGCATGGGCATGAAAGAAGGCACCATGGTCGAATGGCTGAAGGCTGAAGGCGATACGGTGACCGAAGGCGAAGTGATCGGCTCTGTCGAGGCGGCCAAGGCCACCAATGAATTAACCGCGCCGGTGACCGGCACTCTAGTGAAAATTCTCGTGCCGCTGGATGAGACCGTCCCGGTGCAAACGGTGTTGGCGCATATCGAACCAGCCTGATTTTCGGAGGACACAATGACGATCTGGCATCCGAACTATCAACCGCGCGATTGGAATCTGATCGACTATCAGGAGTTCAAGGTCAAAGGCTGCGACATTCCTTTTCGTGGGCCGGGGTTCGATCCCTTCGCTGCTGCTCCAGGTTCATATTTCACCTGCATCGGCGCGGCGCAGACGTATGGCTGTTTTTATCCGAGACCCTATCCGACGATCCTGAGCGAGGCGATCGGCATGCCTGCGCTTAATCTCGCGGTCGGCGGAACGGGCCCAGGGCTCTACACGCAATTCCAGAGCCTGATTGAAGCAATGAATCGCGGCCGCTTTGTCGTTCTGCAGTGCATGTCGGGGCGATCCGAAAGCAATGCGCTCTACGAAGCCAATGGTTATGTTGAGTTTGTCAAAGAGCGCGAAACGGGCAAGGTGGTGACGTCGTCTGAAGCGTGGCACCGCATTGTCGGCGAGGGCGTCGACTTCGGGTTGGAGCGGGTGCAGGAATCGCGGGAGAGCTGGATTGCCACCTCGCATCGCCTACTGGGCCTCTTAAAAGTTCCGGTGATTTTCTTCTGGTATTCGCGCCGCGGCCACGATTATTCCGTCGACAAAGCGGCGATCGATGAGCAAATGCGCAAGCGCGCTGCCGGTGAGAAGGCCAGCTTCTTCGTCGATGGATTGGTTGGCGAATACCCGCAGCTCATCAATGAAAAAACCATGCGCGCCGTGGCTGACAAATGTACGGCTTATGCGGAATGCGTCAGTAGCCGGGGCATGGGGCAAAAGCTGGTTGATCGATTTACGGGCGGGCCATTTAAGACGACCGTCGACCAAGCAAGCCCGGAATACAATATCGATTACAGCACCAATTCGTATTATCCGTCAGCGGAAATGCACGAGGACGCCGCCGACGCCTTGCAGCCGGTTATCGAGCGGTTGCTGAAATAGATTTTCTACAGATAGCCGAGATGGCCCATGTCGTTATAGCTGCGCAGCTTCCATGAGCCGTCGGCAGCGACGACCAAGCGAGAAACCGAGGTGTTTTCCGGCGCCATAAAGGCGAAGGGCCGGCTGCCGGTTGCCTGGTGACAGATCTCCGCAATCGTCGCGGCGTGGCTGAAGCTTAC
>JBEVJO010000214.1:0-5735 GCA_040510175.1 Caulobacterales bacterium | reverse complement strand
AGGATCAATCGTGGCCACTGCGTAACTAAGGCGGCGATCAAGCCCAGCGACCTAGCGGCCGGAACGAACATCTAACTGTCCAGACCCCAGAACAGGGAAAGGCCAAAATCTCGCCGACTTTTACAACAGCATTCGCCGATCGTTGACATCGGTAATCCGAGAGAATCGCTGTTACGAAATGGGGTGCCGCTCATCCAAAGCTTCACTTCCAAGCACATGCGAAAGTGGATTCGCCATTTGACGGCTAAGCAGCTTAAGCGACGCACAATCCCATGCAGCACTGACACGAGGACCGCAGTCGTTGATGACTTCAACTAGCAATGGATTGAACCGACCGACAGGCAGACGGTCGTCACCCTTGGTCAAGACGCTAACGGCGTCGAGATGGGTGCGTTCCCCCTTATAAGCGCGCCTCGAGCGCAGCGCGTCGTAGGCGTCGCAGACGCCGACCAATTGCGCTTCCATCGGAATCTCCATGCCCGCCAAGCCATCAGGATAACCACCGCCATTGAAAGCTTCGTGGTGCCAACGAGCTACACCTGCCGCCATTCGGCCAAAGTCGCCGCCAATCGTCTCCAATAAATATCCGCCCATTTCCGGATGGCGAACAATTGCGCGCCATTCGTCGTCGTCCAAGGCAGAAGGCTTGAGCAAAACTTTCAGTGGAACATGCAGCTTGCCGACATCGTGAAACAGCGCCGCCGCGCCCACCAACATCGCCTCTCGTGCGGAGCGGCCAATCATCTCCGCGACCGCTTCGGATACAGCGGCAACGCGCGCGGAGTGAGCGAGCAAACCCAAGCCGGGATTGCTGCTATCCGTGAACACCATCGCTCGCCACAAATCACTCATAGGCCCCTGTATGACGGCAGGGTTGAGGTTAGACTTAGGGTTCACGATCAAGTTCCACGCATGGTAATATGCACCGTGACACGTCAAGGTTGTGGTTGTGTTAATGTCTGACGGTTAGCCCGCGCGCGTGAACGTACGCTTCGGGCAAATTGTGCCAATCGCCGGACATCTTCACACCCGATCACTCTCCGCCAACGCCCGCATCAAATTCGGCGCCGACCAGCACGAGCCCGTGCCGGCAAAGTCGCGATCGGTGCTCCACACATCGGCGTCCGCAGTCCAAGCGAGCGCGATAATGTGCGCGTCCGGCATCTCAGTTCGCTAACCCGCCCAGATCCCAGCGGGACAATGCTGCAATCGTTTCCAGTTCATTGGCCTCGATCAGTGTGTCGGTGAGGTCGGCGAGTTGCTCGAAACGCCCTTTGTCCGGCCAGCGGCCCAGTTCGCTTGCCAACAAGCGCAGCACCAAATCCAGATCGTGAAATGCATCCTCGAACCAATGTCCATCGAGCGCCGCCATGGTCCTTGGGAAGTCGCCCGCCGTCTTGCCGAGACCGAGAATGTTGCCGAGATGGTAGGCGCCGTATTTCATGAGCGCGCCATAGACGGCGTAAACATCGGCAATCACCCGTTGCCGGTCTTCATGCGCGCGAAACGCCGCAATGCGTCTGGCGGCGGCGTCGCGCGCCATCTCCAAATGCTTCAGAAAAACGTTTTCGATCATCTCCGTCAGGTCGCCCACAAACGAAGCGCTGATCCAGCAAGCCGCAAACTCTCCCCAGCAGGCCAGGATAACGTCCCAACGCTGCGCGTCGTGCGGATGCTCATGCACCAGTCTCAAGGTCGTGTGGGGAAAGGCCCGCTCAAGGCAGGCCATCCCTTCCACATGACCACAGAGATGCGCTAACGAATAGAGCGCATTCTTGAAGTCCTCGTCTTCGGGCGCCTGAATCAAAGCGGCGATCGCGTCGGGCCGCAACACGATATGATTCTTGACCAGACCATCCCGCATCACGGCCAGGACGATCCCGATGCCGATGGACTCTGCATCCGAAAGACGCGGCGGCGTTGCGTCCGCGTAGCCGCGGTCAAGCCCCCGCACCGCGTCGATATAATCATGCGCGAGCGTCAAGCCATCGAGACTCGCAAGATCAATGACGCGGCTAATCGATTGCAGACATTCGATCAGTGCGCCGGCAATTTTTTGCCCTTCGCTTTGCTCTTGATAGCCGCGCAATGCCAAGGAAATGGACGCCGGCAGCGTGGGCTGACCTATCGCAGCGTTGGCGTTTGGCTGATCTACCATGGCCGAAACCTAGGCGAGCGCCTCAGCTCCAGCAACTGCCCGCCGCGCCGCCATCGCCAAATCGGCCCAGTTGATCCTTAGAAGGCTGCGCCAATTGAGAAAACGGCGCCGCCGCCATACACATCACCTTGACCCGCTGGCGCTTTTTCGTCCGTATCGACATAGGCCAGATTGAATGCGGCAGGCCCCCACTGATAGCCCAGCCCTATTGAATAGTCCCACTTTTCGCCGTCGAGCGTGAACGCGCCCTCCTCCCAGCCGGCGCTCGCGAGGAATGTAAATCCTGTTTGCCCGATCGGTTTTTCGGTTTCGAGCGCGGCATAAAAGGACTCGTCCCAGACATTGCGTTGCGGCGGCGCATATTCCAACCGCCCCCGCAGCGTCCAGCCGCCAAGCGGGTGCGCGTAAAGCGCCACGAAATTTGTGTAATCCACACCGTCGAGTCCCGGATAGATATACTGCACCACCGAAACGTCCGCATCGCCCCCCGCAATGCTGAACGCATAACCAGCGGAGAGGTCGATTTCTTCGTCGCCCGCGCTTTGGGTCGGCAGGCTTCCCCACGCATTGACATAGAAACCACTGGCCAAAGCGGCGGTCACGCTCCCTTGGATCGCGGGATCATTGTCGGTCAGGGACACGCCACGCCATCTGTAATCGGAAACAATCGCTGCGTCGGCCGACCAATCCACGCTTTTCGTTGAATCTTCCGCGGCGGCCTTTGTGGCGCCGAGCAGAAGGCATGCCGTCAGCAAAGGTGTGCGCATGCGTGTCTGCCCCCAGGCGCGATCGTGCCTGAGAATGATGAAAAGACCTTTATGACGTCGCCGGCGCCCGGCGCCGCGCTCAAGAACGCGCTCGACAATCGGATAAAGAGGCCCGAAAACATCGGCTCACAGGGCGGAAAACTTTATGCTTCTTGATGGTTTGTTGCAGCGCTTCGTGCAGCGCGGTTCGTTGACGATGATCGACGCGAAAGGCGTCACGCACAAATATGTCGGCCAAGGCGGTCCCGAAGTGACCATCCGGCTCAAGGACGAGAAGCTGCAGCAACAGCTCTTCTTCAATCCCGAGCTTCACGCCGGCGAGGCCTATATGGACGGCCGCCTGACCGTCGAGCAGGGCACGATCCGTGATTTTCTGGTGCTGTTCGCTCAGAACAGCGCAAACCTGCGCGGGCATCCGCTGCAAAAGGCGCTGCGCACGGCGTCCAAGAAAGTGAAGAAGCTGAAGGGCTTCAATTCGGAGAAGGCCTCGCGCGAAAATGTCCGCCATCACTACGATCTGTCGAATGACTTCTATCGTCTGTGGCTCGACACCGACATGCAGTATTCCTGCGCCTATTTCATGAGCGACACCGACACGCTGGAACAGGCGCAGATCAACAAACTGCGCCATATCGCAGCGAAGCTCGATCTCAAACCCGGCCAGCGCATTCTGGACATCGGTTCGGGCTGGGGCGGCATGGCGCTGTACCTCGCCAGCGTCGCCGACGTCGAAGTGCTGGGCGTCACCCTTTCCACTGAACAGCACGCACTGGCGACGCAGCGCGCCAAGGAACGCGGCCTCGACGACCGCGTGCGCTTTGAACTGTTGGATTACCGCAACGCGCAAGGGCCATTCGACCGCATCGTCTCGGTCGGCATGTTTGAGCATGTCGGCGTGCAGCAATTCGAGGCCTACTTTTCCAAGATTCGCGATCTGCTCACCGAAGACGGCGTCGCCCTGGTGCATTCCATCGGCCGCAAGGGCGGGCCAGGCCAAACCGGGAAATGGGTGCGCCGCTATATTTTTCCCGGCGGTTATTCACCCGCTTTGTCGGAAACGCTGGCCAGCGTCGAGCGCTCCGGCCTGTGGGTGACAGACATCGAAATCCTGCGCCTGCACTACGCCAAGACGCTGCGCATCTGGGACGAGCGCTTTCAGGCAAATCGCGCGCAAATCGCTGAGATGATGGACGAGCGCTTCTGCCGGATGTGGGAGTTTTACCTGATCATCAGCGAGCTATCGTTCAGCCACGGCAAGCACATGAATTTCCAAATTCAGCTGACCAAGCATCCGCGCGCCACGCCACTGACGCGCGATTACATGGTGGAGTCCGAGCGCCTATTGCCAGATTGAGCGTACACCCGCGCCAAGGTTATAAGCGATCCGGTAGAAACCTCGCCTTACGGCTAATATTCTCGCCCGCGATCATAAAGGCGCCCTCGCCTTTGTAATGAAGGGTCTCCGGGTTCTTGGGCGTGCGCGCTGCATGCGCCGCCACGACTTCGAAAATAAAGAAATTGTATTTTTCGATCAGAGCGCCGTCATGCAGGCGGCATTCGAAATTGGCGTGGCATTCGCCGATGGACGGCGCATCGATCTTTTCGGAATCCACCGCAGTCAGATCAAACTTTTCGAATTTATCGATCTCCGAGCCAGATGAATTGCCGATGCCGATCACGATGTCGGTCAGTTTCGTCGTCGGCAGGTTAATCACGCATTGCTTACTTTTGCGGATCAGATCGAAGCTGTGATTGCCGCCCGCGATGACGCAACCCACCAGCGATGGGTTGAATTCCATCACCGTATGCCAGCCCATGGTCATGATGTTCGTCTCATCCTTCCACCGCGACGAGACGAGCACAATCGGCCCGGGCTCCAGATACCGGCGGATTTCGCCGACGGGGAATGGCTGTTTCTTGATGATGGGCATGACGGGCCTATGGGCGCACAAGCGCCAAGGCCGCTCCAAAGTTCCCGCGCGTCAGCCTCAACGCGCTGGATTGCGCGCTGAGGCTGACGTACTGGGCAATCAGGCCAACAGATAGTCGTGATGGCCGAGTAATTGCTGCGGCGTCGTGTGCTGCACCACGATGTGATCGCCGCCGATTTCCAGGATCGTGCTGCCCTTCACGTAATGCACGCCGGCCGGCAAATGCCCGCCCGCCGCGAGGGCGGGAAGATGCGCATGATCGAAACTGATCGCATCCAGGCCGGGTTTGAAATCGGTGATGACCGCCTTGATGCCCTTTTCGGTGAAGACGAACTTGTCCGCGCCCGCGCCGCCGGTCAAAGTTTGCCAGCCGCCGGTCTCCGGAACCAGAATATCGCCCTTGGCGCCGCCCACCAGCCTATCTGTGCCCACCGAACCCATGATCAGCTGCGGGCCGCCAGGATCATCGGACGTCACGCCGCCCAACGTCCCGGAATGCCGACTGTAATAGACGAACGCGTCATCCTGCACATAGTCGGCGTCCGTGTTGCGCTCGATAATGTCGCTCAGCGTCGTGTGTTCAATGTTGTTGAGCGTCTTGGCGTCGAAGCCCTGACGTTCAAACCAGAGCCGGTCGCCATCGCGCAAATTTTCAAATTGCTGGGTGATGATGGCCTGGAAGGTTTGCCCCACCATGGCGCCACGCGCATGGTTCTCGGACAAGCCGCCAGTCCAGAGATCGACCTTATCCACCGTGCCAAAAGCTTGTTTGAGCGCCGCGGCGGTGTCTTTGTCGCTCGTAATCTGATTGAAGCTTGTATAGGCCTTCAGTCCCAGATCCTCGCGCGTTTGGTTCAGCGTACCGAGACCGAGATCGCG
>JBEVJO010000213.1:0-7853 GCA_040510175.1 Caulobacterales bacterium | reverse complement strand
AAGCGCACACTCGATCCCGCGGGCACCCTGAACCCCGGGCGTGTGGTGAAATAACCCGCCAAATTGCCTGAGACACGCCATTTTCTAAGTTTCCCAACAGCGTTTTGATGCCGGGGATCATTTTGCCGCACTGGCGCGTTGTCGCACGAAAGGAGAGCGACATGCAGCATGTTGGAAACCACGTCGAATTATCAGAAGAGGAAGCCAAATCAGGCAAGCGTGGCCTGCACGTTTTGACCATTTTGGCGATTTCGGCCGGTACAGCCACGGCAATCCTTAGTGTTTTGTGGCTTTCTTGGGCGGCCGGTCACTAACCGCTCAATCACACTTTTATGACGCGCGCCGCGCCGCCATTGGCGGCGCGGCTTCGTGCGTTATAGTGGCGTCAATCCGCTCATCTCATCTTTATGAAGACTGCATGATAAGAAAACTTTTGCGATGGCTCGCCGCTTTTTCCGTATCAGCCATGGCCGCGTGCGGACCTGCGCCACGAGTTTCTATCGAGGAGGTTTCGGTCCATCGAACGCCGTCCGGCGCGCTGAATGTTGAATGGCGGACGAGCGCACCTCGCGCCCCAATTGAAGTGTACGCGCTCACTCCAAACCATGAACCATTCCTGTTGTCGCACCACGACACGGATTCGGCCTTCATTCTTCCGGCGAAACTTGCCGCGAAGCGCCCAGTCATTCTTCTCAGGACGCCGTACGGCGCGAAGCGTGAGATCGCCGAACGCGTTCTGCCTTTGGAGGGCGGACGGAACTTTCGAGACCTCGGCGGCTACACGACCGAAAACGCCGAGAGCGTTCGATGGGGGCTGCTGTATCGCTCCGGTTCTATGGTGAATCTTACGTCGCGCGACTACGGATTGCTCCGCTCCCTGAATATAGCGACGATCTGCGATTTTCGATCAACGTCGGAGCGGGAAAATGAGCCCACCGATTGGCGGCAAATCAAAGAGAGTGTTGCCTACCAGACGCGCGACTACACAGCCAACAGCGCTGGGCTCAAGGCCCTTTTGGCCGATCCCTCGACCCTTACGCCACAAAAGGTGCGCGAAACGATCCTCGCCATGTATCGGGCTTTTCCTTACGAACACGCAGCCAGCTATCGCAGCCTGTTCCTGGACATCCGCGACGGGAAGCTTCCGTTGGCGTTCAACTGCTCCGCCGGCAAGGACCGTACCGGCCTCGGTGCAGCGTTAGTGCTGTCGGCGCTTGGCGTACCGCAACAGACGATCTTGGACGACTATGCGCTGTCGGACAAAATCGTTAATTACGAAAAAGTGGTCGCCGCCCCCAGCGCGGGCCACGCCAAGACCTCCGCGGGCTTTGAAGTCATCAGTCAACTGACGCCTGAGCAACGCGAGCCCTTGTTGAAGTCAGATCCTGCGTATTTGATGGCTGCCTTGGACGAGATCGTGCGTCGCGAAGGCTCGCTGGACGCCTATTTTGTCAAGGCGCTGGGGCTCACAGCAAAGGATTTGTCGACCATTCGCGGCCGCCTTCTGGAGCCCACGCAGAAGTTCTGAAGCCACGCACGCCTTGACAGCACCTCCGCCCTCCCCCAGGTTTGCCTTGTTCGGGGAGTAGCCGTCCGCACCTCCAGCGGAGCTTCGCGTCAACATACTTGGCTTCGGCCATGGCGCAGGCGACGAGCCCTTTCGGGTTCGAATTGGCAAGACCGGCGATGCGCGCATCCGGCAGGGCCGTGGGTGCGCAGCGTCGTCGTGTCAGCCTACGGCCCCTGGAAAATGTTATTATGAACGCAGTTTGGATTTCAGCCGGGATCGTCGCGATTGCGGAGATCGGCGACAAGACGCAATTGCTGGCGATCGTTTTGGCCGCCAAATTCCGAAAGCCACTCCCAATCATCTTGGGCATCCTGGCCGCTACGCTTCTGAACCACGCCGTGGCCGCCAGCGCGGGCTATCTCGTGGCGCAATGGCTCACCGGCAAGGTCTTCCAAATCGTCGTCGGCACAGCCTTCATTCTGATGGCTGCTTGGGCGCTTATTCCCGACAAAGAAGACGAAGGCGCCGCGCAAAAGACCCAGAGCGGCGTTTTTCTGACGACTCTTGTAGCATTCTTCCTCGTCGAGATCGGAGACAAAACACAGATCGCCACTTCACTGCTGGCGGCCCGCTTTCACGACATTTTACATGTCACGCTCGGCACCACGCTCGGCATGATGGCGGCGAACATTCCCGCTGTGCTGATGGGAGAAGCCGCGACCAAAATCGTGCCATTGGGTTGTGTGCGCGCGATCGCGGCAGGCATCTTTGCGCTGATCGGCGTTTGGGTGATCGTCAGCGCGATCGGCCAAGCCTGAGGTGAAAAACTGCCTGGTTTTCAGCGGCGAAAAATAAAGGTGAGCAGGAAGAACACCATTTTCGGCGTCAGCAATTTGAAAACCGATCGGGCCTCCTGCGGCGTCAGCATGCAATTGACGGGCATCGAGCCAAAGATCGAGCCCTTAATGACGATGTTGTCGCCATCGCGTGTCAGGGACGTCACGTCCATCAGTGTTGTCTTATCAAGATTGTATAACTTCATGCGCTGCCCTTTTAGAAACCTGCTTGCGAGTTTCGGGTCGAATCGCCCAAAAGGTTCACTGACGTATCAAATAATTAATGCTGCGCAGCAACCTAACCCGCTAAAGACGAATTTTTCGCCGTCAAATCTCCGCATAGTCGACCGACTCCCTAACCCCCCAAGCGTTTACGCCAGCCAAACCAATGCCTATTAAGAGCGCCGTTTGGCTGACGATGCCTGCCCAGGCGCAATTTTGAGGAGCCTACTTTTGACGATTACCGCCCCCGATCGCGTGGAGACGACAATCGCCCCAGCCGGCGCCAAAGCAAAAGCCCGGCGGCTCCCCGGAGAAGAAGGGGTGTGGCTTTTCATCTGCGGCGACATGATGGTCTTCGCAGTTTTCTTCCTGACCTTCATTTATTATCGTGGGCTAAACCCGGCGATTTACGACGCCTCTCAGCTCAAGCTGAACGAGTTCTGGGGGTTGATCAATACGCTCTTTCTGCTGACCAGCTCCTGGTGCGTCGCCGCAGCCGTGCACGCCGCGCGTCACGGCAAAGAAGGACTCCCCACCAAGTTTTTAGTTGGCGCGATGGTCTTCGGTGGCGCGTTCGTGTGCGTAAAAATCATCGAATACGGCGAAAAATTCGCGGCCGGCATCAATGTGCTGACCAACGAATTTTTCATGTTCTATTTCATGTTCACCGGCATTCACTTGGTTCACGTATTGATTGGGCTCGGCGTATTGACGTTTCTGCTCAATAAATCGCGCAAGGGTTATCGCTCAGAAACGGACATTCAAATTATCGAGGGCGGCGGCGCGTTCTGGCATCTCGTCGACCTTTTGTGGGTCGTGCTTTTCGCCCTCCTCTATTTGACCCGGTGAACTCATGAATATTCTAAAACTCCGCATCACCTGGATTTGGGCGCTGCTTGTCGCCGCAACGTGTTTCTCCTGGGAATCCGTCCAAGGTTTTCAGCTCTTCAGCGATGTGCGCTGGGCGACCGCGCTCGTCATGGTCGTTGCGTTCATCAAAGTCCGTTTCATCATGATGGAATTCATGGAAATACGGCAGGCGCCGCTGCCGCTGCGGATCTTCGCTGATGTCTGGGTTGCCGCCGTCTGCACCGCCATTCTGGTGATGTATTGGGCGAACGCGTCTTAAAAGCGCCCGCTGTCAAAAGAAGAAAAGCGCTCTAAGCTGGGCTCCCTTGAGCCATAGAGGCGCGCATGCTCAATATTGAGATCGTCGAAGTAGGACCGCGGGACGGCCTGCAGAACGAGAATGTTCTGTTCAACACCGCACAAAAGCTCGACCTCATCAATCGAGCTGTTGCAGCGGGCGTCCGGCGCATTGAGGCGGCCAGCTTTGTTCATCCGAAACTCGTACCGCAGATGGCGGATGCCGAGGCCATCGCGGCTGGCTTGGACCGCAACAACGGCGCCGTCTATATTGGCTTGGTGCTGAATAAGCGCGGCGCACTTCGCGCCCTGGAAGCCGGCATGGATGAAATCGGCGCGGTCTGCACCGCTTCGGATTCATTTGGCCGGCGCAACCAATCACAATCCGCCGAAGAATCCCTAGCCATGTGCAAGGATGTGGTCGCCCTCGCCAAGCAAGAGGGCAAGCGGGCGCAGATTACGATCGCGACCGCGTTTGGCTGCCCCTTCGAAGGCGAAGTCGACCCCAATAAGGTTTTCGCTATAGCGCGCTCAGCAGCGGAATCCGGCCCGTTTGAAATCGCCCTCGCCGATACAATCGGCGCCGCCAGCCCCGGCGAAGTTGCAGCTCTGGTGGAGCGTGTGCGCAAGGAAATCGCGCCCTTGCCTGTACGCGTCCACTTCCACAACACGCGCAATACCGGGCTCGCAAATGTCTGGGCCGCGGTGAATGCCGGCGCTCAAACAGTCGACGCCTCCATCGGCGGCATTGGCGGCTGCCCCTTCGCGCCGCGCGCCACTGGCAATGTTCCTACTGAAGATGTCGTTTACATGCTTGAGCGCTCCGGCTGGACAACCAATTTGAAACTTCCAGGCCTGCTTGACGCATCACGTTGGCTTACAGAACAAATGGGGCGGGAATTGCCCGGCATGGTGGCCCGCGCTGGGATGTTTCCGAAAACCGCTGGGGAAGCGTAATGGATCAATTATCGACCCAACCGGGCCCATTGGCGGGTTTGCGCGTCATCGAAATGGGCCAGCTCATTGCAGGGCCGTTTTGCGGCCAATTGCTGGGCGATATGGGCGCCGATGTGATCAAGATCGAAAGTCCCGGCGCGGGGGATCCGATGCGCACCTGGGGCAAAAGCGATCCTTCGGCCTGGTGGCAAATCATCGGCCGCAACAAACGCTCAGTGACGATTGATCTGCGCAAGGCGGATGGCCAGGATTTGGCGCGGCAATTAATCGCCAAGGCCGACATCCTGATCGAGAACTTTCGTCCCGGAACCCTAGAAAAATGGGGGTTGTCGCCTGAGACGCTGCTGGCCAAAAATCCTCGCCTGATTGTCACGCGCATGTCCGCTTACGGACAGACCGGCCCCTATTCCGACCGCGCCGGCTACGGCTTGATCGGCGAGGCGATGGGCGGCTGGCGCAATATCGTCGGCGATGCGGATCGGCCGCCGGCGCGTATGGGCGTTTCGATCGGCGATGCCTTATGCGCCACTTATGGCTGCCTCGGCGCGCTGGCGGCCCTACGCAATCGGGAGATTACCGGTAAAGGCCAGGTCGTCGATTCTTCGCTGTTCGAGTCGGTGCTGCAGGTGATGGAAAGCCTCGTCATCGACTATTCGATATCGGGCTATGTGCGGGAACGCTCGGGCGCGATCCTGCCAGGCATCGCGCCTTCCAACGCCTATCGCTGCAGGGACGGCGATTATCTGATCGGCGCCAATCAGGATACGGTGTTCATTCGCTTATGCACGGCGATGGGGCAGCCTGATCTGGCTCAGAATGCCAAATATTCAAACCACGTGGCCAGAGGCCGCAATCAGGCCGAACTGGACTCGTTGATCGAAGATTGGACAAGCCATCGCACCATCGAGGAGGTCGATGCGCTGATGCTCAAAAACGCCATTCCAGGAGGCCGCGTTTACAAAGCGCCGGACATGCTTGCCGACCCGCATTTCCAAGCGCGCAATTCAATCCTGTCACTGCAGCATCCCGCGCTCGGCGCCATCAAAATGCAGGGTGTGTTTCCTGTTCTATCCGAAACGCCGGGCGGCGTTCGCCGTCTTGCGCCCGCGACGCCGGGACAGGACAATGCGGAAGTATTTAAAGAGGTGCTGGGCCTGAACACAGATCAGGTCGCAAATTTGGCGAAGGCTGGACTTATCTAAATCGCACCGCTGCGACGGCGACTAAAGCGTCTGACTTTTATTCCGCTGCCACAGCCGAAACGGAGGAGATCGCTTTGGGTGGCGCTACGGGTACACCACAGACGGTGTCGAATTGCAGCATGTGCATGACGCGCCCGCCGGCGACCCAAGAGCCGATGGATAACATCAGGTCGAAGATTTCTTTGTCCGAATAAGCGGCTTTCACGCGCGCCCAGAACGCTTCGTCTTGGTCGACAGATTGCGGCGCCAGCGAAAAGCGCTCAGCCAGATCAATAGCGATCTTTTCGCGCTCGGAATAGAGCGACGAGGTCCTCCAATTCTTGAGGTCGGCATAAAAAGCTTCATCCGGCGCCGGATCGCCGCGCGATGCGACACAGCCTGCGGAATTGTGCCCGAGCCCTTCGATATAATCCGAAATGTCGGTTGCGCCGCGAAACGCCTGACAGACGACGCAGCCATTGATTTGGGCGACCCGGACGCGCGCCGCCTCGAACTCCCGGAGCGACACCAGCGCATGCTGGTACACCGCACGCGACAACAAGATCGCCGCCTGACTGATTTCGGGCGACATAACGCCATAGGCATAGCTTGCGGGATTGTCTTGATATTGCTCGGGGATCGCAATGCGGGACATGGCCACTCCTCCATCGCGCGCATTGATGCGCATGCTTATCACCTGAGGATATAGCAGGCGGCGCCCCAGGTAAACCGTACCCATGCGGCTGACGAGGCATCGTGCGCCGAGGGCCTTGAGTGGCTAACCATCGGAAATTCAACGAGTGCTCAAATGTGGGTTCTTGCCGGGCTGACCGAATGTGGGTCTAATGCGAACTAATTTTTGCGCGACACCGCGCTTAAAAAGCATGGGGAGGACGGCATATGAGTTTAGTGGATCAAAAAATCTGCGCCTGGGGCGGACCATTCGCCGCAACAACATTGGGCATTGGTTTATTGATGGCGGGTTTCGTACCCCCGCCCGCTCCAACATTGTCCGCCGAAGAGATTGCGGCTGTTTATCAGGGCAATGCACTTCTCATTCGTTTGGGCATGATTATCAGCCTGTTCGGCATCGCCGGCTATGCGGCGCTCGTTTGCGTCGTCTCCGTCCAAATGCGCCGCATCAAGGCCAGCAGCCTGCTGCCGGTTTATTTGCAACTGGGCGCGGGCTCGATCGGCGTTCTGACCGTGATGTTTCCAACCATGCTGTTCGCGATCGCCGCCTTTCGGCCCGAGCGCGAACCGGCGCTGACTCAACTGCTGAACGATGTCGCGTGGCTTCTCATTATCCCAGCCTTCCCGACTTTTATCGCGCAGTTCTGCGGCGTCGCGTTCGGAGTTTTTCAAGATAAGTCGTCCGTGCCTGTTTACCCGCGTTGGGTGGGATTTTTTAACTTATGGGTCGCGGTCTTGTTCGTGCCTGGCGGCTTTGCCTACCTGTTTCAAACGGGGCCATTCGCCTGGAACGGCATACTGGCGTTCTGGGTCGCGGCGGGCGCTTTCTTCCTCTGGCTCAACGTTATGACGCCGATGACGCTCAAGGCGATCTCCAATCAGAAACGAGAACCCTTGGGGCAACCCGCCTTCGCGTAAAGCAATTTGGCTTTTGGCATTTGATTCTCTAGCGTACTTGTTGAACGCTAAACGCCACCAATTGTTGCGGCGCACAATCAACGCGAGGAGGATCGAATGGCCAATTATGATGTGGTGGTTGTCGGCGGCGGGCATAACTCTCTGACGGCGGCCGCCTATTGCGCCGCCTCCGGACTCAAGGTTTTGGTCCTTGAAAAGAACCCAATCGTCGGCGGCGGCGCGGTCAGCCGCGAAGTGACGGCGCCTGGTTTTGTTCATGACACCCATGCCGGACAAATGGTGCTGATCATGGCCAACCCGCTCATCGCCAAGGATGAGCTGGGACTTCAATCCAAGTTTGGTCTCAAATTCTCGCAACCCGAAGTCGGCCACGCCACGGTTTTCGATGAT
>JBEVJO010000212.1:0-3580 GCA_040510175.1 Caulobacterales bacterium | reverse complement strand
CCCAGACCGGCGCGCCCGCCAGGACCAAACGCACCTCGACGACGTCGCGCGTGGTTCCGGGAATGTCGGAGACGATGGCGGCCTCCCGCCGGGCGAGGCGGTTCAGCAAGCTCGACTTGCCGGCGTTCGGCGCCCCAATTATCGCGACCCGCACCCCATCGCGAAGGCGTTCACCGCGTTTAGATTCGTTAAGATGTGTGGCGAGCGCTGTTCTGAGCGCAGCAACTCTTGCTTGCAAAATTACAACCGCGTCGGTTGTAACGTCGCCCTCGTCCGGGAAGTCGATCTCCGCTTCCAGCTGCGCCATCAGACCGATCAGGTCGGCGCGCCAGCCTTCATAGAGCCGGCTCAAGGCGCCATCCATCTGGCGCAACGCCTGGCGTCTTTGACCTTCCGTTTCGGCATCGACGAGGTCTGCGAGCCCTTCGACTTCGGTGAGATCAAGTTTGCCATTCTCGAATGCGCGGCGGGTAAACTCGCCCGCCTCGGCCGGCCGCAGCTCCGCGATCGACGCCAGCGCGTCGAGCACTGCAGCGCCGACGGCCGCGCCGCCGTGAATGTGAAACTCGGCGACATCTTCGCCGGTGAAAGAACGCGGCGCCGGAAATGTCAGGATCAGCGCGTGATCCAAAACATCATTGTCCAATGGGTTTTTCAGCAGGCACAAAGTCGCTGTACGTGGTTGCGGCAGATCACCGGCAAGCACACGCACCGCGTCAAAGGCGCGCGCGCCCGACACGCGCACGACAGCGACGCCCGCGCGGCCATGTGCGGTGGCGATCGCAAAGATGGTGTCAGAAGACGCGCTCATCGCGCCTTTATAGAACGCTCCGCGCGGAACGGAATTTTTCCGCTCGGCTTAATTTGGGCTAGGCGAAATTCGGCTTCACTTAGTTCCTGGCAAACTGCCGGACATCATCTTGAAGAAGTTTTCCTGTGCGGCGCCACCGAAGTTCATCCACGTCTTCATGATCGCGTTCGGATCCATCATGTCAGCGTTCGCCTGCATCCGGTCGGTCACCTGCTTCATCATGAGGTCATTGACGGGCGTCATGTCGGGCAGACCGAAAAACATTCGGGCCTCAATCGGCGAGCACTCGATCTCCATGGTGACTTTCACGCGCGCATTCCTTTTATGGCCAAGAGCGATGCAATCGGTCGAATGCTCGGCGTCGATACGCCAGAAATCTCAGGGCGCGACTGCAAGCGTCCTTATCCTACATATATAGACGTTGTGCACCTGCAGCACTATCGTTGGGTTAATAACCATCTGGGAGCAGAAGAATGTCAGGCCAGAAGATCACCATTCAAGCCAAGGACGGCGGTTCATTCGGCGCCTATGTCGCCAAGCCAGCCTCTGGGTCGGGACCCGCAATCGTGGTGATTCAGGAAATCTTCGGCGTGAACCCATGGATCCGCGCCGTCGCCGACCAGTACGCAGCGCAAGGTTTCGTGGCGGTGGCGCCCGACCTGTTCTGGCGAATCCGTCCGGGCATCGAACTGAACGACCGCGACCCTGACGAATTGCAACAAGCCTTCGGTCTGTTCGGCGAGTTCGACGTCGCCAAGGGCGTCGAGGACATTCAGGCCACAATCGACGCCGCGCGCAAATTGTCGACTGGCAAGGTCGGCGCAGTCGGTTTCTGCCTTGGCGGCATGCTGGCCTACCTCACCGCCGCCCGCACGAATTCGGACGCCACGGCATCCTATTACGGCGTCGCCCTCGACAATTTTCTGGGCGAAGCAGCCTCCATCAAGACACCAACCATCCTGCACATCGCTGGCGAAGACAAATTCGTGTCGAAGGAAGCACAGGAAAGGATCAACTCCGGCCTGAAAGGCAATCCGCTGGTCACCCTCTACAATTATCCAGGTATGGAGCATGCATTCGCGCGCACCAATGGCGAACATTACTCAGAAAAAGAGGCCAAGCTGGCGGACAAGCGTACCTTGGATTTCTTCAATACCAATCTGAAGTAGTCTATGACTTCAAAAGCGATCCGCTTTTCTAAAGTCGGCGGTCCCGACGTCTTGGAACTCGTTTCCGTCGAGGATAAAGCGCCAGGACCGGGCGAAGTTGCCATTCGGCAGCAAGCGATCGGCGTCAATTTCATCGACATCTATCACCGGACCGGCTTCTACCCCTTGCCGCTGCCCAGCGGCATCGGGATGGAGGGCGCCGGAACCGTCGAGACCGTTGGCGAAGACGTCACCTATGTGAAGGCAGGCGATCGCGTTGCCTATGGCGTTGGACCAATCGGCGGCTATGCCGAACGGGTTGTGCTGCCCGTAGAAAAACTCATCAAACTGCCGGACGCGATCAGTGCGGAATCCGCCGCTGGGATGATGCTCAAAGGCCTCACGGTGCAAGCGCTGCTGAAGCAGGTTCGCGAACTTAAAAAGGGCGAGACCATTCTCTTGCACGCCGCAGCGGGCGGCGTCGGACTCATCATGAGTCAGTGGGCGAGCAGTCTTGGCGCGACGGTCATCGGTGTAGTCGGTTCGCTCGAAAAGGCCGAACTGGCGAAGCAGCATGGCTGCGCGCACACCATCCTCGGCCGCAGCGAAAACATCGCTGAGCGCGTGCGCGAGATCACAAATGGCAAAGGCGTGCCGGTCGTTTATGACTCGGTCGGTAAGGACACCTTCACGGCGTCGCTGGATTCTCTGGCGCCGCTGGGCATGTTCGTCAGCTTCGGCAACGCGTCAGGCCCGCCGCCAGCAGTGGATATAGGCGATCTGGGCAAGCGCGGCTCGCTCTTTGTCACTCGGCCCAGCATCATGGCCTATGCGTCAAATGTTGATCGGATGCGCACTGGCGCGGCCGATCTGTTCAGCGTTCTGGAATCCGGCGCGGTGAAACCTGTCATCGGCAGGACATTTGCTTTGGCGGACGCAGCGGCGGCGCATCGGTCGCTCGAGGCGCGCGAGACCACCGGTTCGACCGTTCTGCTGCCGTAACGATCAGCTCGATTTCGCGCGGCCGAAGGCAGGCCGGCTTGAGACGCGCTCATAATAGTCGCGCAGGGATGGTGGCGCGTCGTCCAGCAGTTTGGCGATCCGCGCCAGATACAAAGTGTACCCGACCATGATGTCAGCGGCAGTGAACGTTTCGCCCGCGATATGCTTCCGCGTGTTCAGCACGCTGCCCATGAACTCAAACATCGGTTTGATGCGCGCCAAAGATTCTTCGGCCGCAGCGATGTTGCGCTCAGGCTCAGGCTTCACGCGCGTGTTGCGCAGATAATTCGTCACCCAAGTCGCCAAGGACGCTTCCCCGAAATGCAGCCATTGCAGATAGTCGGCGAAATTCGGCTGATCCTTGCCGACGTCCAGCGGTGACGGCGCATGCCTGGCGAGCAGGAATTGCACGATAGCGCCGGATTCCAGCATCACGCCGCCATCATATTCCAAGGCAGGGACCGAACCGAGCGGGCTGAGCGCCATGTACTCAGGCGTCTTGAGATCTGCGCGCTTATAGACGCGCAGTTCATAATCCAGGCCCATCTCCTCCATCAGCCACAACACCCGAGTCGAGCGCGAGTTCGTCATGTGATGGAGGATGTAGGTCATGCGGCGC
>JBEVJO010000211.1:0-3794 GCA_040510175.1 Caulobacterales bacterium | reverse complement strand
GCAAGAGCGCGTTGGCGCCGCCACAGCGGCCATGTCCCATGACGATAATGTCGGAAACGTTCAGGCCTTTGACGGCGAATTCCAGCGCTGCGCTGGTGCCGTGATGGTGCGAATCCGGACCATAAGGCGGCGCTAGGTTGGCGACATTACGCGCGACGAACAATTCGCCGGGACCGACATCGAAAATGCGCTGCGGATCCACACGGCTATCGCAGCAGCCGAGCACCATCGCCTTGGGCTTTTGGCCTTCTTCGGCCAATTCCTCGAACAATTCACGTTGCTGCTTCCAGGCGCCCTTGCGAAACCGCCGGTAGCCTTCTCTGAACCGATCCATCATTCTCTCCGCGAAGAGATTTGTTAGCGGATGCAGCACTGGTGAGAAAGAGCAGATATCGACGCGGAGCGCAAAGCTGATGGCCGAAGCCCGCTCCAGCGCCGCCGGATTAATCCTGGCAGGCGGTTTGGCGACCCGATTGGGCGGCGCCGCCAAAGGCGCGACTTTGCTGAAAGGGAGGCCGCTGATCGCTTACGTGTTGGAAAATCTAAGCAAAGACCTAGATGCGGTCGCCGTCAGCACGCGGCCTGTACATCAGGGCGCATACAAGGGCGTCAACCTGCCCTTGCTGTTCGATGAGCCTAATTTTGAAGGACGCGGCCCGCTTGTGGGTTTGCTGGCGGGACTGGAATGGGCGCAACGACGACGCGCGACCGCTCTGATAACTGCGCCCTGCGACGCTCCGTTTTTGCCGCCCGATATGGCGGAAAAGCTTCTGGGCGCGCTGGAACCGGGCGTAGATGCCGCTTTCGCGGCGACAGATGTTCGGGACCATCCGTTGTGCGCAGCGTGGCGGCCGTCCCTAGCGGCTATCTTGCGGCCGCTCGTGAGCGATCCCGCGGCGCGCCGATCTGTGAAGCGGTTTTTGGACCAGATCACTGCAGTTAAGGCGCGATTCCCGGACGAAGCAAAATTTCTTAATATAAACACCTTTGAAGACCTGGAATTGGCAGCCCGACAACTGCCTTAGCACTGGTTTCGGGAGCGCCGAACCCCTACACTATGCACTGGGAAGAGACGCTTGGATCGCTGCAAAGAATGGACGGAAACAGTCTCAGCATAGATAGGCGGCGCAGAGGCGCCCTGATCGACCCATTCGGACGGGCGATTACCTATCTGCGCGTTTCGGTGACCGACCGCTGCGATTTTCGTTGCACCTATTGCATGTCCGAACACATGGAATTTCTGCCGAAGGCGGATTTGCTGACGCTGGAGGAACTTGACCGTCTGTGTTCGGCCTTCGTCGCGCGCGGCGTAAAGAAACTGCGGCTGACCGGCGGCGAGCCTTTGGTGCGGCGCGGCTTCATGGATTTGGTGGAGAGCCTGTCGCGGCATTTGCGATCCGGCGCGCTGGAGGAACTGACGCTCACCACCAACGGCAGTCAGTTGGCGCTCTATGCCGAGCGGCTAGCGAAAGCGGGCGTGAAGCGGATCAATGTCTCACTCGACACGCTGGATCCAGTGGTGTTCGCCCGCCTAGCGCGGCGCGATCTACATGCACAGGTGATGCAAGGCATCGATGCGGCGAAGGCGGCGGGCCTGAAGGTCAAAATCAACGCTGTCGCGCTCGCCGAAGACAACAGGGCCGAACTCCCAGATCTGATCGCCTGGGCGCATGGCGAAGGCCACGACATCACCTTGATCGAGACCATGCCGCTGGGCGACACCGGCGAGGACCGCACGCATCAGTATCTGTCGCTCGACAGCGTGCGCCGCAGCCTCGAAAGTTTCTGGACGCTGGAAGGTCTGCCGGATCGCACCGGCGGCCCGGCGCGCTATGTCCGCGTGAAGGAAACCGGCGGCCGTCTGGGCTTCATCACGCCGCTGAGCCACAATTTCTGCGAGTCTTGCAATCGCGTGCGCGTCACCTGCACCGGCACCCTCTTTATGTGCCTGGGGCAAGAAGACGCCGCCGACTTACGCGCGCCGCTGCGGGCCAGCGCGAACGACGATTTGCTTGTCGCGGCGATCGACGAAGCTTTGTTGCGCAAGCCGAAAGGTCACGACTTCGTCGAAGAGCGGCTGAATAAGCCGGCGCTTGCCCGTCACATGTCTATGACCGGCGGCTGAGATGGCGCGGCTCTTGTTCTTTGGGCGCTTGGCCGACATTGCAGGCGGCGCAGAGCGCGATATGCCGCTATCGCCTGCAATCGGAACGCTTACGCAATTGCGTGAATTCCTCGCCAAAGAAAATTCGGCGCTGGGCGAAGCGCTGGAGCGCCCCAATATTCGCGCGGCGATCAACAAAGCGCTGGCGCCCTTGCGCGGCGACTTTCCAATCAGCGACGCCGACGAAATTGCTTTTATGCCCCCCTTGAGTGGAGGCTGAGATGATCCGCGTTCAGGCCGAACCCTTTGATCTCGCCGAAGCCTTTACGCTGCAGGCTGGGCGCACGGATGTTGGCGGGCTCGCCTGCTTCATCGGGTCGGTGCGGGATTTGACCGCCGGCGCAAACGTGACTGCGCTGGAGCTTCAGCACTATCCGGGCTTCACGGAACAAACCATTCAACGCATCCACGATGAAGCCGCCGCGCGCTTCGATATTCTCGATCAGCTGATCGTGCACCGCTACGGCAAGATGTTTCCCGGCGATCCCATCGTTCTGGTTTCCACTATCTCCACGCATCGCGAGGCCGCCTTCGACGGCGCGCGATTTGTTATGGATGCGCTCAAGACCGGCGCGCCGTTCTGGAAAAAAGAAGTCGGCCCGGACGGCGAGCGCTGGATCGAACCGCGCAGCGAAGATTACGCGGCCAGCGCCCGTTGGGTGGATGTGATGGCCGCCGAGGGACAAGATTCATGAATTTCGATCCCAAAGATGTGCCTGGCGGCGGACGCATCGATCTGGAACGCGCCTTCAAGCCGTTGGGCATTGCGGTGTTGACGGTGTCCGACACCCGCACCGCATCTGACGACACCTCGGGTGACCTGTTGGCGGAGCGCGTCAAGCGCGACGGGCATAACCTCATTACGCGCGCGATCGTCCGCGACGACACGGACGCCATTCAATCGCAAATGCGCGCTTGGATCGCCGACCCCAATATTCACGCCGTTGTCTGCACCGGCGGGACAGGTCTGACGGGCCGCGACGTCACCCCTGAATCGATCCGTCCTTTGTTCGATAAAGAGATCGACGGCTTTTCGACCGTGTTTCACATGGTGAGCTATCAGACGGTGGGGTTGTCGACGATGCAATCGCGCGCTTTAGCGGGCGTTGCCCAAGGCACGGTGATTTTCGCTTTGCCCGGCTCCAACGGCGCCTGCAAGGACGGTTGGGACCGCGTGATCCGCTGGCAGTTGGATGCGCGCCACCGGCCCTGCAATCTTGTCGAACTGACGCCGCGTTTTCTGGAGCGCTGAATGAGCGAGCTCACGCATCTGGATGAAGCCGGCCGGCCGCGCATGGTGGACGTTTCGGCGAAGGCTGAGAACATTCGCGTCGCTCTCGCCTCCGGACGCGTGCGGATGAACGCCAAAACGTTGGAGGCGGCGCTGACGGGCTCGGGCCCAAAAGGCGACGTCACCAATATCGCCATCGTCGCCGGCATTCAGGGGGCAAAGAAAACCTCCGACCTCATTCCGATGTGTCATCCCCTGCCGATTTCGGGCGCCAAAGTTCATGTCGATAAAAGTGCTGACGGCTCTGGTCTCACCGTCACCGCCGAAATCAAGACCGTTGGCCAAACCGGCGTGGAGATGGAAGCTTTGACGGCGGTGTCCGTGGCCTGCCTCACCATC
>JBEVJO010000210.1:0-3985 GCA_040510175.1 Caulobacterales bacterium | reverse complement strand
TTGAAGCTTTGAAACACAAAGCCAATCGTATGATTGCGAAAGGCGGCCAATCCCTCATCGTTCAACGCGCCGATATCGGAATCATTGATCACGAGCTTGCCGGAATCGGGCGTATCCAGTCCGCCCAGCACATTCATCAGCGTCGACTTGCCTGAACCCGACGGCCCGATAATCGCGACGTGATCGCCCTTGGGCACGCTGAAGCTGACGCCGTCGAGCGCGTGGACGGTTTCGTCGCCCATCGTATAGGTTTTCACCAGATCGCGCGCTTCGATCAGCATGGCGTCACGCGCCCCGAATTCTCACGCCACCGCCGCCGCCAGGACCGCCCTGGCCGCGATTGTTCTGTTGCGTGTCGGTCTTCGGCTTGGGGCCGCCGCCGGTGATCAAAAGGTCGCCTTCCTTAATGTCGCCGCCCAGGATTTCTGTGTAGCTGTCCGACGCGGCGCCAAGCTGCACCAGAACCGGCGTCGGCTTTTTGTCGCGCAGCACCCACAGCACCGATTGCGTGACACGATTGTTCTCGCGCTCCTTGCGCATCGCATCGAGCAACGTCTTTTGCTCCGGCGTCAGAATGGGCGCGATAGCATTCATCGCCGCGTCACGCACCTTGCGTTGATAGGCGCGACGGGCGGATTGATCGGCGTCGCCGCCCGGCGCCGCGCCAGCATTGGCGCGCGCGTCTTCAAACGCTTTCTCGGCTTGTTGTCTTTGTGAATCCGTGAGCTTCAAGCGGTCGGCGATGCGCGCCAGCATCTGACCGTTGCGGCCTTGCGCGCCTTGGCCAGCATTCTGCCCGCCAGAACCACCGCCATTCCGATTGCCGCGCGCGGCGCCGCGCAATTTGTCGGCCTGGGCCACCAGCTTTTCGTCGGTCGGCTTAAAACGTAACGCGGCGCTGGGCGCGCGCAACACGTCGGCCTTGCGCTCGATGATGATTTCGGCGTTGGCGGTCATGCCGGGCAACAATCGCTTGCGCGCGTTCTCGGCTTCCACCATCACGGTATAGGAAACCACGCCGGATGTGGCGACGCCCTGCTTGCGCACCTGCACCACCTTGCCGTCGAAATCCTCGCCTGGGAAAGCGTCGACGGTGAACGTGACTTTCTGACCTTCGGCCACGTCACCGATATCGGCTTCGTCGACGGAAATGGCCGCTTCCAGTTTCGACAGATCCTGCGCGATCTGGAACAGAACCGGCGCCTGGAAACTCGCGGCCACGGATTGACCGGGATCGACCTGACGGCTCACCACCACGCCATCCACCGGCGAGCGGATGATTGTGCGCGACATATCGATTTGCGCCGAGCTGAGCTGCGAGGCGGCCGTTGTAACTTGCGCGCGCGCCACCTGCACGGCGGTGCGCTGTTGGATCATCAATTGATCGGAGGCGAAGTCCTGCTCGGCCAAAATTTTGTACCGGCCATATTCGGCCTGGGCGCTGGCATAGTTCGCTTGCGCCTGCGCCACGCCGGCGCGCAATTGGTCGACGCGGGTCTGGAAGCTTTGCGGATCGATGCGCGCCAGAACTTGGTTGGCTTTCACGGTAGAGTTGAAATCCACGTCGACGGACAATACCGGCCCGGACACGGTTGAGCCGACATTAACCGTGACAAGCGGCTGCAGTTGTCCGGTGGCGGAAACGGCGCGCAAAATCTCGCCGCGATCGACCGCCTGGGTGCGATAGGGGTCTTTTTCCTCGCCGCTGCGACCGAAAAGGAACCAAAGCACAAGCAAAACGCCCAAAGCGGCGCCGGCGCTGGTCACAGGCTTATTTTTTAAACGCGCGATGAACGATTGCGCGTGCTGTGTGACATTGGCCTTCAAAGTCGCGACCCTCAGGATTCTCCGCACGGGAATGAACGCAGCCGCGCTTAAGTTCCGTCGGGCTATCGCGAATTTAGGCCATCAGCCATGGATCGCGCCGAAACAGGGCGCCTGGGCGAATTTTTCTTCAAATCGGACTGTTTGGAGCGGCGGGTCGTCAACGGATAACCTTTGGCCCCGGCTATCACAGCGGGAGCAGTTTTGCGCTAATTTGCGGAGCGCTCCGCAATCGTCGGATAGGGTCGTCAGTCCGTTTGCAGCATCGCGGCGCCGTCCATTAGATTTTGGAGCCCAAAGTGCTTTGCGTGCTCCAAGAATGGATTGCGCAATTCAGACGGCAAGAACCGATGGGCTGCGGCAGGCAAATACTCATCGAGCAGGTGCAACTCCATTGTGAATTGATTGGCGCGGACGCGCAGCAGATCCTCGATCACAGCCTGCATGAGCGTTAGCTCCGTAGAACTGATGTCGGCGCGATGCAGATCGAGGTTCCACTGGAGCCGCTCTAGCGATGCCCATCCTTGGAGAGACTTGCTGGACAGTTCTTCAAGCGCCAGCTTTTTGGTAGTCCGCGACCGATACAGACGCATTCCAAAAACACGGCACAATTGTTCGGCGATCTGAGCCCTCGCCGCTTTCTTCTCTCGTCCCCGACCGAACGACAGAACCCATGCGACCACGCCGCCAACCAACAAAGAGTCGATCACACGCCCCGCGAAGTCGCTGAAAATGTGTATCGGCGCCACATGAAGTAGGTCTTGTATTTGTGTCATTGCCGCCCCCAGCCGCCAGAATAATGACATGCCGAGGCGGGAAGCGTAATCACCTAAATCCAGAGCCATCAGCCAAAGCGGCGCAATCTAGTTCGGCGCGCTCAAGATGAAATGGCGTAATGCCCGTCGCCCTTTGACGAACGATCACATCATCCCAAACGGCCGGAGCGGATCGGCTGTATGCTCTTCCAGCACTTCGTCATTCGGGCCGATCTCACTCAGCGCCACCGGATAGCCCCAGAGATTAGCTAGGTGTTGCAGCACGCGCTTGGCGTCTTCCGCGGCAAGCATGACGCCGTCCAGGACGCGGTGTTGCACGATCAGTTTGCGGTCGCCGACCAGATCGACATCGACGATCTGGATATCCGGATCGCGGCGGGAAATGTCATAGTTTCGTGACAGCGCCCGGCGCACGCGGGCATAGCCGCGCTCGTCATGAATGGCGTCGACGCGCAGGTCTTCGTCCTGGTCGCCGTCATCGGCGACGCGGAAGAAGCCGAAATCGCGGATCAGTTTGGGCGACAGGAACTGGCTGATGCAGCTTTCGTCGCGATAATTTGCCCAGACGTCCCGCAGCGTGCCGTAGGGGTCACCATTGCCGGCGATGGCGGGCAGTGCCGCGCGATCTTCGGCCGTCGGATTTAAGCTGATCCGTTCGATGTCCTGCATCATCGCAAAACCCAACGCATACGGATTGATGCCGTTATAGCGCGGATCGTCGTAGTTCTGCTGCATTACCACGCTGGTGTGCGAATGCAGGAATTCCAGGAACGAGCCGTCCGTCAGCATGCCCTTTTCGTGCAGCCGGTTCATGATGCGATGGTGCACGAATGTGGCGCAGCCTTCGTTCATCATCTTGGTTTGACGCTGCGGATAGAAATATTGCGCGATCTGGCGGACGATGCGCAGCACTTCGCGCTGCCACGGCAACAGACGCGGCGCGGTCTTTTCCAAGAAATAAAGCAGGTTTTCTTCCGGCAGACCGAGGATCGCGCGGCGGCGCTCATTGTCCGGCGCCTTCGCCTTGTCCTTGCTGCCTTTCGGCACGGTGCGCCAAAGATCATTGAACAATTGTTCGCCATGATCGCGGCGTTGTTTCTCGCGGATTTGCTCGGACCGCAGATCGGGCATGCGCTTGCGCGGCGACCGGTGCACGCCGTGGCTTTGCAGCGCATGCGCGGCGTCGATCACGCGTTCGACCTCGCCAAGGCCGTATCTGTCTTCCGCTTTGGCCAGAAAATCCTTGGCGAAAGCGATGTAATCCAGAATGCCTTCGGCGTCGGTCCATTGCTTGAAGACGTAATTGTTCTTGAAAAAATGGTTGTGGCCCAGGCCCGCATGCGCCAGCACCAGGGTCTGCATCGTGGCGGAGTTTTCCTCCATGA
>JBEVJO010000209.1:0-4498 GCA_040510175.1 Caulobacterales bacterium | reverse complement strand
GTCGCCGATCACAACGTGCCGACGACGGAACGCAGCGCGGGTGTTGCAGCGCTCATCGATCCTGACAGCCGCGAACAGGTTTTGACGCTCGAAAAAAACGCGGGGGAATTCCAGATTCCCTACATCCCGCTCACCAGCCGGCATCAGGGCATAGTGCACGTGGTTGGGCCAGAGCTTGGCTTGACGCTGCCGGGGATGACCATTGTCTGCGGCGATAGTCACACATCGACCCATGGCGCGTTTGGCGCTTTGGCTTTCGGCATCGGCACGTCCGAGGTCGAGCATGTTTTGGCCACCCAGACGATCATTCAGAAGCCGTCGCTGAATATGCTCATCCGCGTGGACGGCGCTCTGTCGCCGGGCGTCAGCGCGAAAGACATGGTGCTGGCGATCATCGCCCAGATCGGCACGGCCGGCGCAACCGGTTACGTCATCGAATATGCGGGCGAGGCGATCTCAGCGCTCGACATGGCCGGACGTATGACGATCTGCAACATGTCGATCGAAGCGGGCGCGCGCGCCGGCATGATCGCGCCGGACGAGACCGCATTTGCTTGGCTCGCCGGCCGTCAGTATGCGCCAAAGGGCGCGGAGTTCGATGCGGCCTGTGCGTCGTGGCGTGCGCTTCGCTCCGACCCGGATGCGATTTATGAGCGGACCGTCTCTCTGAACGCCGCAGACATCCAGCCTACGGTGACGTGGGGCACGAGCCCGGAAACGGCGTTGCCGATCGGCGGCAATGCGCCAGATCCAGCTCTAGAACAATCGCCGTCGCGACGCCGGCAGATGGAACGGATGCTGGACTATATGGGCTTGACGCCGGGAACGCCGCTGGCAGGCGTGCCGATCGACGCCGTCTTTATCGGCAGCTGCACCAATAGCCGGATCGAGGATCTGCGACAGGCGGCGCAGATCGCCAAGGGCAGGCGGGTCGCTGATGGCGTGCGGGCGCTTGTGGTGCCAGGCTCCGGCCAGGTGCGGGCGCAAGGCGAAGCCGAAGGGCTCGATCGCATTTTCATTGAAGCGGGCTTTGAGTGGCGCGAGGCGGGCTGTTCGATGTGCCTCGGCCTCAATCCGGATCGCCTAAAATCCGGCGAACGCTGCGCCTCTACATCCAACCGCAATTTTGAAGGTAGGCAGGGACCCGGCGGACGCACGCATCTGGTATCGCCCGCCATGGCGGCCGCGGCGGCGGTGCGCGGCTGCTTGACCGATGTGCGGGAGCTGCTGCGATGACCCCGTTTGTCAGGTTGACGGCGTTTGCGGCGCCGATCGCGATCGCCAATATCGATACGGACATGCTTTTTCCCTCGCGCTTCTTGAAAACAGTGTCGCGGACAGGTCTTGGAAAGGCGCTGTTCCACAATCTGCGCTTTGACGGCGACGACGCAGCCCGTCCTGATTTTATTCTCAATCGCGCGCCCTGGAGCTGCGCGGAAATCCTCGTTGCCGACGAAAATTTTGGCTGCGGATCAAGTAGGGAACATGCAGTCTGGACCCTGTTAGACTTCGGCATACGCTGCATCATCGCGCCAAGTTTCGCGGAAATATTTCAAACCAATTGCATCAAGAACGGCGTTTTGCCGATCTGCCTGGATCGTGAAGTCGTTCTTGGCTTGCAAGACGAGATTGCAGACCCGGCGCAGGCGCGGCTTGAAATCGATTTGGAGTCCTGCACGATCAAGAAAACAGACGGCGGCGTGATTGGGTTCTTTGTGGATGATGTTCATCGTGAACGCTTGCTGAAAGGCATCGGTGACATCGATCAGACGCTGACCCATCAGGCGGCGATCAAACACTTTGAAAAAGAATTGCAGATCAACCAACCATGGATCAAGCCTATTTCTGGCGATGCCTTTTCCTAAGGGGTGAACAGCGTGACGACGAAACATCTCGTAGACCCTGAATTGCTGGGATTGCTGGAGATATTTCCAAAGTTCGATTACTCGCTGGAAGGTATCGCGGGCGTCCGCGCTACGGTCGAACAGATGTCTGCCGCCATTCCGCAGCCTGACGTTCCGGTCGACGCTTCGTCGCGAAAGATCCCAGGGCTGAATGGCGCGCCGGATATAAGCGTGTCGATCTACCGGCCCAAGGGCGTGCGCGACCAGTTGCCTGCTTATCTCCACATTCATGGCGGCGGATACGTCGCCGGCTCGCCGGCTCTGAGCGACGCGCAAAATCGTTGCATTGCGCACGAAGCTCAGTGCGTCGTCATATCGGTGGATTATCGCCTCGCCCCTGAAACGGCGCATCCGGGACAGCTCCAAGATTGCTATGCTGCGCTTTTGTGGGCGCACGAAAACGCGGCGTCTCTGGGGATTGATCCGAAGCGGATTGCCGTCGGTGGCGAAAGTGCAGGGGGCGGTCTCGCTGCCGCGCTCGCTCAATACTCTCTCGCGCAGGGTGAGGTCTCCATCGTGTTCCAGGTGCTAATCTATCCGATGCTCGACGATCGCACCGCAAGCGCCGCTGAGCCATCGCCTTGGGTCGGTGAGTATGCTTGGACGCGCGCCGACAATCGCTTCGGTTGGTCGAGCATCTTGGGCCAGAAAGCAGGCCTGCCCGAAGCCCCCGAATTTGCCGTGCCCGCGCGCGCTGCGTCATTGAAGGGCTTGCCGCCGGCTTTCATCGGCGTCGGCAGCCTGGATCTGTTTTTCGAGGAGGATGTCGCTTACGCCATGCGCCTCAATCGCGATGGCGTGACTACAGAGCTACACGTTTATCCCGGCGCGTTTCACGCCTTCGATTTGGCGGCGGAGGCGGCTGTATCGCAGGCCGCCTGGCGCAATATGATCGCGGCGTTGAAGCGCGGACTCAAGGCCTAGCCGGCGTAGCGCGGTTCTTCGATGCCGCGCGCGCCCAAACCGTCAATGACATACGTGCCGCCGCCTTCACCCAGTTCCGGCATATTATAGGCGGGGGCAGGATCAATGGTCGTGACGAACAGGCGATCGAGATTATCGCCGCCGAAGGTCAGGCTGGCGGGCAACGAAACCGGCATCTCAATAGTGCGCTCGATTTTGCCGTCGGGGCGATAGACGACGATCTTATAGCTCTGCGACACCGTCATCCAGAGCAGCCCATCACGATCGACCGTCGCGCCGTCCGGCTCGCCGCCGATTTCAGTCGTGTCCGCGAAAACACGGCGGTTGGAGACGCCGCCGGTGGCCTCATCATAATCGTAGGCATAGATCTTTTTGATGCGCGTGTCGGCGAAGTAAAAGGTTTTGCCATCCGGCGACCAGCAGGGACCGTTGCCCACGCCGATGCCTTCGTCGAGCACATGCAGCTTTTGATCGGCGTCGAGCCGGTATAATTCGCCGATGTTACCTGCGTTGCGATCAAGCGAGAGCGTGCAAACCATAAAACGTCCGCGATGGTCAACTTTGCCGTCATTGAACTGAACGCTGTCGGCGCGTTCAATCTTTGCGATTGGATCGAGGCCGCCGCTCGCCGGATCGAAGCCGTAAATCCCTTGTTTGACCGCCACGATAGCGCCGCCGCTTTTACGCAACACCAAGGCGCCGATCGGCCCAGGCATATCCCAGGTTTGCGCTGTATCTGACTTAACATCGTAACTAAGCGCTTTGTGGCCGAGGATGTCGACGAGATAGAGAAGATTGCTCTCGGAATCCCAGATGGGACTTTCACCAACGACAAGGCTGGGAATGTTCAATCGGGTGATCTTCATCGACGATTTTTCCTCTTATTTGGCTCTACTTGCGGCCATTTCCTTGCCGATGCGCGCAGGCTCCTCATAAGCAACAGCGGCCGATTTGGCTGAGGCTTTTTGAACCATTTTGAGAGCGTTCATAGCGATGCCTCGGCAAATGCTTTCTTTGTTGGGGCGGCGCGCCAACCCATACCAAGAGAACGGAAAGCTCGCCATGCCGGTGATGGCGTGGCCGGTGAGGATGGGATCTTCAATATCAAACTCGCCGGTATTGATGCCTTCGACCAGAAGTTCCGTCAGTTTACGGTCGATCTCCTTTCGCATCACCTTAATGGCGTCGGCGTCCGCCTCGCTCAGGTGAATCGATTCACGGAAGAAGATTGTGACGTACTTGTAGTTGATCAGCGAGGAGGCCGTGAATTCTTCGACAAAGTGAAACAACCGCTCAGACGGCGTGCCTTTGGAAGACAGCGCTCGCTCTGCAATGCTCAGCGCCTCTTTGGTGCCGCGCTGACATATCTCGCTCAGTAATGCGAGCTTGTTCTCGAAATGGTAATAGACGAACGGCTTGGTGACGCCGAGACCTTCGGCGATGACCTGAACAGAGGTTCTTGCGTACCCGAAATCAAAAAAGAGGTTCGCCGCTTCGGCTAAAATCTTCTCTTTTTTGAACGACGCGATTTCCTCGCTGAGGCTCTCTTTGCTTCGGGATATCTGTTTTTTGGTGTTTGTGGTTTTAGTCATTTGGAATCCACTTGTTTCGCCGACATGTGTTGGAGTCTAGGCGCCAGTTTGCGGTCCTTGACCCATTATGCACGGTTT
>JBEVJO010000208.1:0-5729 GCA_040510175.1 Caulobacterales bacterium | reverse complement strand
CTCCACGACGACGCCCTCAGCGACTTCGGAGCGCGCGCCGATAAAGCAATCGTCCTCGATGATGGTCGGGCCGGCCTGCAAAGGCTCCAGCACGCCGCCGATGCCGACGCCGCCGGACAAATGCACATTCTTGCCGATTTGCGCGCAGGAGCCCACCGTGGCCCAGCCGTCGACCATCGAGCCTTCATCCACATAAGCGCCGATATTCACAAAGCTCGGCATCAGAATCACGTTCTTTGCGACGAATGCGCCGCGCCGCACGATGGCGCCGGGAACTTGACGAAAGCCCGCGTCGCAGAATTGCGCGGCGTCCCAATCGCTGGTTTTCAAAGGCACCTTGTCCCAGGCCAAAGGCCCATGATTGCCGCCGCCGATGATCTGATTGTCGGCCAGACGGAAGGACAGCAGCACCGCCTTTTTAAGCCATTGATGCACGGTCCAAGCGCCGTCGCCGCCGCGCGCCGCCACGCGCGCTTTGCCGGAGTCCAGAAGCGAAAGCGCAGTCTCCACCGCATCGCGCGCCTCGCCCTTGGTTGCGGGCGTCAGATCGGCCCGGTTTTCCCAAGCGGCTTCAATGGCTTTTTCCAAAGCGGCGTCGGACATGCTTTCCCCTTATAGACGCGTAAAATCGAGCGCTCGCTATAGAACGATCGGCCGAAAAAGGGAAAGCCGGATCAGCGAACCAGGCGGAAGCACTTCCGGAGCTCTTCAACGAACAATTCTGGCTGTTCCCAGGCCGCAAAGTGCCCGCCTTTGTTGAGCTCGTTCCAGTAAATGATGTTCGACATATGCTTGTCCGCCCAGCGGCGGGACGCGCGGAATATCTCTTTTGGATAGATGCTGACGCCGACCGGGCAGTCCAGCTTGATCGACCCGAACATGGCGACGCTTTCCCAATACAGGCGCGCCGATGAAGCGCCCGCGCCGGGCAGCCAGTACATCATGATGTTGTCGAGCATTTCGTCGAGTGTGAGCGCGTCTTCGGGATCGCCCTTATTGTCGGTCCAGGCCCACATCTTTTCGTAGATCCAGGCAGCTTGTCCGATCGGCGAATCGACAAGACCGTAGCCCAGGGTTTGCGGCCGTGTGCCTTGCTGCTTGGCGTAGCCGGAGTCCTTGTCCTGATAATATTGCAGCGAAGCGACCGACGCGGCCTCCTTCTCGGTCATGTCTTGCACTTCATCCGGCCCGGGAAAAATAAGCGGCATGTTGATGTGGATGGCCGCGCAGCCTTTGGGCTGCTGCACGCCGATCATGGTGGTCACGGCCGCACCCCAGTCGCCGCCTTGCGCGACCCACCGGTCATAGCCAAGGCGCGCCATGAGCGTCGCCCACGCTTGCGCGATGCGCGGAACGGCCCAGCCGGCTTGCTTCGGCTTATCGGAAAATCCATAGCCCGGCAGCGACGGAACCACGAGATGGAACGCGTCGGATTCCTGGCCGCCGAATGCGGTCGGATTGGTCAGCGGCTCGATGACTTTCATGAATTCCATGATGGAGCCGGGCCAGCCATGCGTGAGGATCAAGGGCATGGCGTTGGCGTGCGGCGACCGCACATGCAGGAAGTGAATGCCTAGGCCGTCGATGTCCGTCTTGAATTGCCCGAGACTGTTCAGCCGCGCTTCGATGCGCCGCCAGTCATACTTGGTGCGCCAATAGCTGCAGAGGGCCTTCACTTTCTCTAGGGGAGCGCCCTGGGACCAATCCGCAACCGCTTCCTTTTCGGGCCAACGTGCGCGGTCCAGGCGATAATAAAGATCGTCAATGTCCGATTGCGGAACCGCCAGCGTGAATGAGGTGATCGCGTCGCTCATAAGTTCCGCCCTTGTCGTTTCGAGAAGTCGGAAGCTAGCGTGTTTGCCGCGCGGCCGCCAATACCGAAAACGATTTAGGAGATGGCCGCGCGCTCTAAAAAGCCTGTTAGATCGTCCGTGATGTGATCGGCGAACGCGGATTGCGTGTCGAGCGCGGCCGGCCGGACCCCCGCCGGCTCGTGGCTCCAATCTTTGGAGGACGTTACCAGAACAGTGGTGAACCCCAGCTGTTGGGCGGTCTGAAGATTGCGTTCCAGGTCTTCGAAGAGCACCGCTTGCTTGGGATCTATGATGTGCCGATCGAGCAGGCGCGTGAACGCGTCGGCATGCGGCTTGGGCGTGAAATCCGCCGCGACAATATCGAATAGATCGGAGAACAGGTCGTTCAATGCGAGCTTATCCAGGACGCGCTCGGCGTGGCCGCGTGATCCGTTGGTGAAGACGAAGCGCCGTCCCGGCAGGCGCGCGATGGCGGCCGCGAGGCGTGGGTTCGGCTCTAACGCCGACAATTCGATGTCGTGCACATATTCCAAATAATCGTGTGGATCGACCTCATGCAGCCGCATCAATCCGGCGAGCGTGGTGCCGTGATCGACGTAATATAATTTTTGCAGCCGTTTCGCTTCTGCAAGATCGACCTTCAACAATCGCGCCACATAATCGGCCATGCGCGCGTCGATTTCTTTGAAAAGATCGGCCGCCGGATCATACAGGGTGTTGTCGAGATCGAAGACCCAATCGCGAATGTGGCGAAGATCGGCGCTCATTGTGCGGGCGATGTGGTCGTTGGGGTCTCGGGTGCAGGTTTCGCAGCAGGCGTTGCTGGCGCAGGCGCTGGGTTTGCAGGGAATCTGGAAGACGCGGCGCGTGGCGCAAACGTGCTTGGGTGTGGCGCTTTTTGTCCGGCTGCGGGTTTCGGGATGCTTGGCAGCGGCGCATCGGCGGCGTCCGACGCTGGCGCCGCTTGCGCGGCAGACGGCGCCGGCGCGGTTGCTGCGAGGTCGGGTGTGCGCGGGGCCGCTGTGGTTTCCTGCGCCGCCGCAGCGGCCATCGCCGCGGCGCGCGACAAGGCGCGGCGCGCAGGCGGCGGGCCAAACGAGCTTTCAGGCAGGTCCAAGGTCAGGCCAGGTCGTCCCTGCGGCGCCACCGCAAAGAATTGCCCAGTGGCGTAATAGCGCCCTTCGCAGTTTTCTTGGCCGCTGATGACGAAGCGCGAGGTACCCACGCAGAACGGCGCGTTGGCGGCGGTGATCTGCCGGTCCCCGGTGGGGCTCTCAAGAGTCGCATGCACGTAATAGACGGGCTGGTAGAGCGTGTCGTTGATCACCTTGGTGCAGCCGCCCGGCGCCAAAGACCACCAACCGCGCGTTTCCCAACCGTCCGACTTGCGCTGCGCCACCGCCGTCCAAGCTTTCGCCTTGGCGCGGTTGCAAATCTTCAGACCGGAATTTTGCCGCTGGCGCTTGGCGTAGTTTTCCAATTGATCGACGACCTGCGCATGCGTGGCTGATTTCGACATGCGCGCGTCGGCCAAAAACTGCGCCAGCATTTGGGGACCGGCGCGCTGCCGGATGGTGCCATCGGCGCGGCGGGATTCATAACCGGAATCTTCCAACAGTCGCGTCACGCCGGCGGCGCGGGCGGCGCTGAGCGAGCCGATATCCGCTTCCATCAGCCAGGTCGTCCAATTGTCCTTGTCGTTGACCTGCACCAGACGCGCCTGCTTTTGCTCCAGGCCCATTGCCGCGCAATCTTTTGGATTTTCCTGCGAGAAACGCGGTCGCGCATCGACGCACAATTGGCGGTCTCCGCCCCAGATTTGACGCCCGCCGCGATGTGCGGGCGAGCTTTGGGCGAACAAAAGATAATTTCCTTTGTTCAATGGCGCCGCGACGGCTTGCCGGCACTCGCCGGGACGCAAGCGAATCCAGCCCTCGGAGATTTGCTTGCCGCCTTGCGGGCGCGCAACGGCGGCCTGCAGGATATAGGACGTGGAATTACAGACAACCCAGCCCTGGCGCGCGGCGTGCGCCGGTTGCGGGCTCAACGCCGCGGCCGCGCAGAATGCAGCGATCGCGGTCAGAGTGCGCCAATGGCGGAGAAGGGCGGACAGTGCAGGCATTTTAACGGATGAGTGTGCCCGAACCATGTTCCGTGAACAATTCCACCAGCAGCGCGTGCGGTTTGCGCCCATCCAATATAACGACGGCTTCGACGCCGCCGTCCAGCGCGTCGACTGCGGTTTCCAGTTTCGGAATCATGCCGCCGGTGGCGGCGCCTTCTGCGATCAACGCCTTGGCTTCTTGGCGCGTCATCTGGCGGATCAACTGGCCATTGGAATCCAAGACGCCTTCTATGTCGGTGAGCAACAGCAAGCGCTTCGCTTTCAGCGACCCCGCGATCGCGCCGGCGGCGGTGTCAGCGTTGACGTTGTAGCTGTCGCCGCTTTCCGAGGCGGCGACAGGCGCGACCACCGGAATGAAGTCTTCGTCGGATGAGGCGAGCGCGAGCAGCAGGCTCGGATCGACCTTGTCGGGATCACCAACAAAGCCGAGATCGACATCTTCCATTTCACCAGCCGCGTTCTTGCGCGTCTTGATCGCCTTCTTAACGGTCAACAATTTTCCGTCGGCGCCGGCTAGGCCGATGGCCTTGCCGCCTGCGGCGTTAATGGCGCGCACAATGGAGCCGTTGATGCCGCCGATCAGCACCATTTCGACGACTTCCATCGTGGCCTCGTCGGTGATGCGCAGGCCATCGATCGACGATGATTTGATGCCGAGCCGCTCCAGCATTTTTTCGATCTGCGGGCCGCCGCCATGGATGACGACTGGGTTCGCGCCGAGATGCTTCAGCAGCACGACGTCATTGGCGAACAGCTTGGACAGCTCAGGCTTGGTCATGGCGTGGCCGCCATATTTGATGACCACGGTTTCGCGATCATAGCGCTGAATATAGGGCAGAGCCTCGGAGAGCGTGCGCGCCGTTAGAAAGCCGCCATGTTCATCATCGGCCGTAGGCGCGCTCATCGATCACCAGCTCCGTTTGGGTCGCGCTGGCTGTCCCCCGGCGCGTTCGCTGCGCAGCTATAAGGGGCAATTGTCACCGCGCCAAGGCGGCGATCTCGGCGCGCAGGTTTTCCATACCCGCGCCGGACTTTGAGGACACCGCACAAAGCCGCGGAAAGGCGCCCGGCCGGCGGGAAATCGCTTTAGCGGTCGCACTTTGCACCGCTTCGATCTCAGGGGACTTCAGCTTGTCGGTTTTTGTCAGCACGATCATGTAGACGACTGCGGAGACGTCGAGCACGTCCATGATTTCCACATCCGCCGGCTTCAAGCCGTGCCGGGAATCCACCAAAAGCAGCACCCGTTTTAAACTGGTCCGGCCGCGTAAGTAATCCTGGGTGAGCTTGGTCCATTGCTTGACCGCGCTGGCGGACACCTTCGCATAGCCATAGCCGGGCAGGTCGACCAGATAGAGATGCGGCGCCGGCGCGACGCCCAGGGCGAAGAAATTCAGCTCGCGCGTGCGACCCGGATCGCCAGAGGCCCGCGCCAGAGAGCGGCGCTGCACCAGCGCGTTCAAAAGGCTCGACTTGCCGACATTGGAACGCCCGGCGAACGCGACCTCCGGCCGGTCGTCGGGCGGGAGGCCATCGAGATTGACGACGCCGCGTGTGAACTCAACGGGCTGCCGGAACAGGCGCTCGCCAGCCTCAAGATCAAGCTCGTCGTTCACTCGCCTGCGGGCGCTGCAGCGCCCCGGCGGGCGGCCAGCCACTTGTCGAATTCGGTCTCAACGCCATTGCGCCGCATGATCACGTATTGCTGCGCGATCGAGAGAATGTTCGACCAGGTCCAGTAAATCACCAGACCAGCGGCGAAACCTGCAAACATGATCGTGAACAGAATC
>JBEVJO010000207.1:0-7641 GCA_040510175.1 Caulobacterales bacterium | reverse complement strand
ACTCCTGTCTGCGCCTGCTCGTGCGAGGTATGGACATTCTCGCAGACGCCGACAAGGGGCTGTCCTCCGGCGCCAAGGTCGACGGCGCGGTGGCCTTCAAACTGTATGACACCTACGGCTTTCCGCTTGATCTGACCGAAGACATCCTGCGCGCGCGCGACATCACGGTCGACAATGACGGCTTCACCGCCAATATGGAGGCGCAGCGCGACCGCGCCCGCGCGGCTTGGTCCGGCTCAGGCGATACCGCGACCGACAGCGTCTGGCTGACCCTGAAGGATAAATTGGGCGGCACGGAATTTCTCGGCTACGTGGCGGATAAAGGCGAAGGCAAAGTGCTCGCTATCATTTCCGGCGGCGCCGAAAAGAAAGAATTGAAAGCCGGCGAGACCGCCGAATTGCTTTTCGACCACACGCCGTTTTACGCCGAAAGCGGCGGCCAGGCGGGCGATCAAGGCCGCATCGAATTCGGCGGGGCGGTGTTCGATGTCGAGGACACGCAAAAGCGCGCCGGCGCACTGCACGCCCATGGCGGCAAACTGATCTCAGGCTCAATCAAACTCGGCGACAAGGGCGCGCTGACCATTGACCGCGTGCGGCGCAATCAAATCCGGGCCAATCACTCGGCCACGCACCTTTTGCACGCGGCGCTGCGCCGCAATCTCGGCCCGCACGTGACCCAAAAAGGCTCGCTGGTGGAGGCTGACCGGTTCCGCTTCGACTTCAGCCACAATGCGGCGTTGTCGCGCGACGAACTCGATAAAATCGAAGCCGAAGTGAACGCGGTGGTGCGCCAGAACGAAGCCGCGCACACCAAAAACATGAAGCCGCAAGAGGCCATCGAAGCCGGCGCCATGGCCCTGTTCGGCGAAAAATACGGCGACGAAGTGCGCGTGCTGACGCTTGGCCATGCGCTGGATGCGGACGAAAAACCGTATTCGGTTGAACTCTGCGGCGGCACGCACGTCTCGCGCACCGGCGATATTGCGCTGTTCACGATCCTGTCGGAATCCGCCGTGGCGGCGGGCGTGCGCCGCATCGAAGGCACAACGGGCGCTGCGGCGCTCGATTACCTGAAAAAGCAGGCCTCGTTCGGCCGTCAGGCGGCGGACGAATTGAAAACCACTCTGGCCGAATTGCCGGAGCGGGTCGGAAAACTGTCCGAGGAGCGCCGCAAGTTCGAGCGCGAATTGGCCGACACGAAAAAGAAGCTCGCCATGGCGGGGCCAGCGACTGGCGGCGCGGCGGCGGGCGGCGAGGAGATCATCGCCGGCGTGAAAGTGGCGGCGCGCGTGCTGGATGGCGTGGCGGCGAAGGATCTGCGTGGCCTGGTCGACGACGCTAAGAAATCCCTGGGCTCGGGCATCGTCGCCTTTATCGGTGTGGCTGATGGCAAAGCGGCGCTGACTGTAGGTGTGACGTCGGATTTGACGGATCGCTTCTCGGCGGTGGATCTAGTCCGCGCCGGTTCGGCTGTGGTTGGCGGTCAAGGCGGCGGCGGGCGTCCCGACATGGCGCAAGCCGGCGGTCCGGACGGCGCGAAAGCCGACGCGGCGCTGGCGGCGATCAAGGATGCGGTAAAAGCGAAGGGCCAGTAAGAAAGACACGCTCTTTTTGTCTGGCCGGCGCCGTCATTGGTAGGAGAGACTATGAGCGACGAGACGTCCAACGCGGTCATCAATAGCGGCGGCGATTGGGGCGCTGCGCATTTGCAGACTTATCTTCGCTCCGGCGGCGCCAAGGGCCATATCATGGACCTTACCTTTGTTGGCGGCTTTCCATTTACGACCCACTGCTTGATCAAGACACGTGGCCGAAAAAGCGGGAAGACTTTCATCACTGCGCTGATCTGCGGCTATATCAATGGCGAGGCGGTCATCGTGGCGTCCAAGGGTGGGGCAGACAGCCATCCCGCCTGGTATCTTAATCTCACCAGCCGCGAAGAGGTCCAATTACAAGTCGCGACCGACGCGTTTCGCGCAACATGGCGCGAGCCCGCAGGCGCCGAACGTGAAATGATCTGGGATTATATGGTCGGCGTGTTTCCGTCTTACGCCGGATATCAGAATTCCACCGCGCGGCGCATTCCGATTGTCATGATGAAGCCCGCCGAGCCTATCGCCGTCTTCAGGGAGTCCGACGTTGCGGGTTAGGCCTACAAATTAAACGACGGCACGGTGACGCCGCCGATTTGATGCCCGCCATAAAAATAGACAAGCGCCAAGGCGGCGATGCCGACCAGGACGGCGACTTTGAGAAGTTTGCCGAATAATTTGAACACGACGAACGCGCCTAAAAGGACAACGCCCAGAATGATGAGGCTATTCATGCGTTTAGTCCCGAAACTGGCGACAACTTGGCCTAAAAGCCGACCTTGCCGCACAATCCTTGCCATAGGTTAAACGCCGCTGGCTCGATTTCGTTTCCGTCAAAGCCCTCGGCGCTCAAGCTGACGGGCGGACGCCGGTCAGTGCCGATGGCCAAAGCCTTTGCGCAGCAGCCGCCTTAAGAAACCGCCCAGGCGCGCCGCGAGGCCGCGCTTTCCGATCGAGGGCTCTGTCGTCCCGATGTCTGGTTCAGCGGCGGAGGGCGTCAGCATATCCGTCTGCGGTTGCTCAGCGGACGGCGCCGCGATCTCCAAATCCCGCGCCGGCGGGCGCTTGGCCGCGCGCGGCAGTTGTAATGGACGGTCGAGCTGTTCTGGTTTTGGCGCCGCGGCTTTTTGTTCGGCGTGAATGCCCCAAAAGCGCAACAGCTCGGCGCTGGCGGAAATATTGACCGCCGCCAGGTAAGGTCCTGGGGCGCCGCATGCATCGCGCCCTTCCGTCGCCAGCGGCCAAGCATGGTTCATTCCGGGCACGATGTTGAGTTCCAGAACGATGTCCCCGCTGGAATCCAGCCAACGTCTGCGTTCATGGCCGCTCAAATATTCGTGCAAGGGCGGCGTGGAGATGTGCCGCGCGTCCGTCCATTGGTTGATGATGGCGCTGGCGTTCGACGGGGCGACCGTCGAATCGGCATCGCCGTGCCAGACCGACACTTTGGGCCAGCGCGCGCCTTGGCGCGCGGCGAGTACGGCCTCGGCAAGCTCCCCCGCGGAGCGCACCGAGCCGCGCTGCATGGCGACAAACGCCTCGGCCATATTGCGCGCGGCGGCGAAAGGCAGGCCGGCGATAACGCCCCCGGCGGCATAGATATCGGGATAGGTCGCCAGCAAGACATTGGTCATGGCGCCGCCCGCCGATAGGCCCGCGACAAACACCCGCGCCGGATCGAGCGCGCGATTGTCCAGAATCCATTGCGTCATTTGGACGATGGAACACGCTTCGCCGCCGCCGCGCCGCGAATCCTCGGGCGCAAACCAATTGAAGCAGGTGTTGAAATTATTGGCGCGCTTTTGCTCGGGGCAGAGCAGGGCAAAGCCGTGCAAATCGGCCAGCTGCAGCCAGCTCGCGCCAATGGCGAGCGCCTCCGCGCTCTGGCCGCAGCCATGCAATACCACGACCAGCGGCGCGCCGGCGGGCAAGTCCGCCGGAACGTAAGTGTGCATGCGCAAATCGCCCGGATTGGACCAGGCGGCGCCATGCGCTTCGCCAGCAGACCCGCCGGGGGGGCTTGGCGCAAAAAACTCCTCGGCGAGCTTCATGTGTTACCGGCCCCTTGCGGTTCTGACTCCCCGCATTGCAGCAATTCGCGCCCGGCGTCCAATTGCACGGCGCCTTGGCGCTTGCATGACGCTATTCCGACGAGGCGATACAGATCGGCGGAAACTATGTCAGACTCGCGCCATGGCCTGGAAGGAATCAGCCAATGACCGAACGATTTGAACGGCACCGGCAACCCTGGACGACGGCTGAGATTCAAAAGCTGAATTTACTGGCCAAGAAAGGCATGGCGCTGAAAGCCATCAGCAAGGCAATGACCCGGAGCGAGGAATCCATCAAGGACCGCGCCAAGATTGATGGGCTTTCGATTTCAAAACTGCGCTGACGGAGAAGACTAAGGGGCGCGGGTTTTCGCGGCGCGGAGGCGGCATTCGACGCCGCCTGGATTGAACTTCAGATCAACGTCGCCGGCAAAAGCGGCCGCAAGATTGTTGATGATCAGCGACGAGCCGAAGCCGCGCCGTGTCGGCGTTGTCACCGCTGGCCCGCCGCTCTCCCGCCAAACAAAATCCAGCGCTTCGTCGGCGAAGGCCCAGGTCACATGGACGCGCCCAGCATCTGTCGAAAGCGCGCCGTATTTGGCGGCGTTGGTCGCCAGTTCATGCAGCGCAAGAGTCAGAGCATGCGCCCGGCGGCCATCGATATGAAGGTTCGGCCCTGACACGCTGCACACATCGCCGGTGGGGCAGTGGGCGGCCAAGGCCTTGCGCACGACGTGCTCGATCGAGGTGGGATTGATTTCGGAATCGATCAGCAGGTTTTGCGCCGCCGCGAGCGCATTCATGCGCGTGTTGAAGTTGGCCAATTGACCGGCATCGCCTTCTCTGAACGATTTGCGTGCAATCGCTTGGACTAGCGTCAAAAGATTACCGATGCGGTGTTTGAGTTCCTGCGCAATCAGGTCCTGACGCACGCCGGCTTTCTCCGCCAGTGCGAGCGAAACCCGGAGCTGCGCATTATCCGCCGCCAGATCAATCAGCGTTTCAGGCTCAAGGTGAAACCCAGAGTCCTGTAATGCAACCGAATTGGTCGATTCATTCGGGGTATGTGACACAATCAGCCCCGTGGCCGGATCGCTGCGGAGGCTGGGGAGAGCGCCTCGCGAGTCCGAGCGTGATACCAGCCTAGCAGGCTTTTCTGATTAAAGCGCGATTTGATTGCGAGAGGCTGACCCGCTCTAGGCGTCAAGCTGGTCCTCAGGAGCGGGCTTTTTCTGCAACGCGGTGGTCTTTACGCCGCGCAGAAAGCCTTCAAAATCGGCGCGCGTGGGCGCCGCCTCGTCGCGATCATCGACGATGCCTGCCTGATCGATGATCAAATCCTGCACATCGTTGGGCACTTCGTCCCACTGCATTACCAGCGCACTGCCGAGGCGGCGCAGAAAATGCTCCTGGGATGCGTTGTATTTCAGCGTTTTGTGAATCACGCCGGGAAGAGGGGCAGGCTTCATACGGCGATGCTTTCATGAAAAAGCGCGTGGGCGCAGAAATTTATATATGGTGTTGCGGCGACGATTATTCAATGCGCTTGCCTTCGGCAGATAACGCAGCCTAAGCCTCTGGCGCTTTTGCTTCGGGCTTGATGATCCAATCCGGCACGTCTGCTGTTGCGTCTCGTCCGCCAATCGTCACGGGCCCATCCGCCGCCGCGAGGCGGTCTAGCCGCAAAAGGGCTAGGCAGCGTCCGGGGATGCTTGAGCGCGTATCGCCTAGGCGCACATCGCCGGCCAGAACATCCGTTCCCGGAGGAATAGCGCCGCCGGGGATATCCAGCGCGACAATCTTGGAGCGCGTGATGCCGCGCCGCTTCATCCGGCTGGCGGTCTCCTGGCCGATGAAGCAGCCTTTCTTGAAGGCCACGCCATTCAGTTCGTCGAACAAGCCTTCCAGCGGAAAATCGCCGTCGATCTTCAGGTCGCGCACGGCGTCGGGAACGCCGAGGCGAATGCGGTGCTCGTCATAATCTGACGCGCCGGTTCCGGAAAAGCCGGCGTGTGTGAGCGTTTCCTGCGCCTCGAAAATTTGCTCGCCAGGTACGATGGCGCGCCAGCCCAGGGCCAGCAGGCGCGGATCGGGTAGGGCCAGGTCCAAAGGCGGCTTGCCGCCCCACAATGCAAGCACGGCGAGATCGGCGGAATGATCGTCGATCTCAACCTTGGCCTTAAGGCGATAGAGCTTCAGTTTCTTGATGAAGTCGGGAATGCGGGCGCGCGCGATGTCGAGCAGAAAGGCGTCCTCGGCCGCAGGCGTGAGGAAAAAGTCGAACAAATATTTGCCCTGCGGCGAGAGTAGCGCTCCAAACAGAAGTGCGCCCGGCTCGGCGTTATCCATGTCGGCGGTGATGAGCCGCTGCAGGAAGTCCTTTGCGTCAGGACCGGCGATCCGGACCAAGCCGCGTTCGGGCAGAAGGGCGAAAAAACTCATAGGCCTCACTTGGCGCCTTTGGCGGCTTTAGCCAAGGGTGCAGGGCGGACGCTAAAGAGCAAATTGAGATTTCCGCGCCTTTCGTCAGGACTTAAGCGGCCTGCGCTTTCCTTTAAGCCTGGGCGCGGATAAGCCAAGGCGAGGAGAGACGAGATGGCCCAAACTTTCGATTTGATCATTCGCGGCGGCTCGGTGGCGCTGCCGGGCGGCGTGGTCGCGGCCGATATCGGCTTGCGGGGCCAGAGCATCGCCGCCATTGGCGATCTGTCGGGCGCCAGCGCCGGCGAAGTTTTTGACGCCAAGGGCCTGACGGTTCTGCCGGGCGTCATCGACACGCAGGTGCATTTCCGCGAACCGGGCATGGATCATAAGGAAGATCTGGAAACGGGATCGCGCGCCGCAATTCTGGGCGGCGTGACGGCGGTGTTTGAAATGCCAAACACCACGCCGCCGACGACCAGCGAAGCGGCGATCAACGACAAGCTCGCGCGCGCCAGGGGCCGCATGCATGTCGATCACGCCTTCTATGTCGGCGCGACGCAGGAAAACGCCGATCATCTGGGCGAACTGGAGCGTTTGCCCGGCGTCTGCGGCGTGAAAACCTTCATGGGCTCGTCCACCGGCACGCTGTTGGTGAAGGACGAGGACGGGCTCGATCGCATCCTGAAATCCATCAATCGCCGCGGCGCCTTTCACGCCGAAGATGACGACCGTCTCACCGAACGCAAATCCCTGGCGCGCGAAGGGGATTGGACCAGCCATCCCGAAGTGCGCGACGCCACAGCGGCGCTGATGGCGGTGCAGCGTCTGGTCAGATCGGCGCGCAAACACGGCAAGCGCGTGCATGTGTTGCACGTATCGTCGAAGGAAGAGATGGCGTTTCTGGCGACGGCCAAGGACGTGGCGACAGTGGAAACCCTGCCGCAATTTCTCACCTTCGAAGGCCCAGGCATTTATCAAAAGCTGAATGGCCTGGCGCAGATGAACCCGCCGATCCGTTATGCCGATGATCGCGCGGCCCTATGGGATATCGGCATTACGCAAGGCGTTGTCGATGTTCTGGGGACGGATCATGCGCCGCACACTTTGGAGGAAAAGTCCAAGCCTTATCCGGCCTCACCCTCAGGCATGCCGGGCGTACAAACGCTGGTTCCGGTGATGCTGACGCATGTGGAGGACGGCCTGCTGAGCTTGCAGCGATTCATCGACCTGACCAGCGCGGGCCCCGCCCGAATCTTCAACATCGCCAAAAAGGGCCGCATCGCGTTGGGCTTCGACGCCGATTTCACGCTGGTGGATTTGAAGGCCAAACGAACAATCAAAAACGCCGAGATGGCGACGCGCGTGGGCTGGACTCCATTCGTCGGCTTCGAAGCGAAGGCCTGGGTGATGGCGACGGTGCTGCGCGGTGCGCGTGCGATGCGCGACGGCGCGCTTATCGCGCCCGGCCAAGGCAAGCCGCTGGAGTTTCTGGAGACGCTGCCGAAGCGCTGAATAAATCGCATCGCGCGTCATAGAAAAGCGCGGCGGTAGGAAAAATGAAAAACCATCTT
>JBEVJO010000206.1:0-3112 GCA_040510175.1 Caulobacterales bacterium | reverse complement strand
GTTCGGCCGCTAACCGCATGCTCGTGGTGGCGCCCTCAAGGCTTGGCTGCGTCCAATGGTTAGCGTCAGAAGACATGCCAAACCCGGCCAGCGCTGCAAGCACGCGCGCGCCCCGCGCTTTCGCGTGCGCTACCGTCTCCAAAACCATGACTGCGGCGCCTTCGCCGATATTCATGCCGTCGCGATCTTTGGAAAATGGCCGGCAGGTCGTATCGCTCATGGCGCGGATGCCGTCCCAGGCCGCCAGACAGCCCGGCGAGGCGATCGCCTCCGATCCACCAACGATGACCACCTCGGCCATTCCGGAATGTAAAAGCCCCGCGCCTTGCGCGATTGCGTGACCGGAGGATGCACAGGCGCTCGCGACTGCGAACACCGGACCTCGCACACCGAACTCGATCGCCACCGCGCTGACAGGCGCGCTATGCATAACCTTCGGCACAGTGAGGGGGTGCAGCTTGGCGCTCTTTTTCCCGTAAAATCGTTCGAAGCCGGCTTCTAGCGTGTGAATACCGCCCATGCCGTGGCCGAGCACAATGCCAGCGCGGTGGAGTTGCTCCGCAGACAACCCTGCCGCTTTGATTGCATCCGCAGCCGCATGGAGCGCAAAAACAGAAAACAGATCGAGCGACTGACCGATCTTTTTGCGGAGCTTGGCTTCCAACGCCGGAACGGGATTTTCAGGGACCAGTGCAACAGGCACAACAAACGGCGCGGGACCGTTTTCGCCAGCGTTGATTGTCGTCGCAACAATCGCAGATCGCCCGTCGCGGCAACCCTCCCAGGAAGACTCCAGATCCATCCCGAGGGGCGAGATTGCCCCCATACCCGTGACGACGATGGCGCCGGGTTCTAGTACGGCGCTCACGCCGCCCCCGCCGCCGCGATCTTGGATTCAAGAAGCGTGATCATATCGCCGAGCGTTTTGTCCCGGGCGATTTCCCCGTCTTCGACGCTGATATTGTACTTTTCTTCCAGCGCGAAAACGATGCTGACAAAGTCGACGGAATCGATCCCGAGCGCATCCAATTGTGCGTCCAGCGCCAGGGTATCGCGCTCGATAAGCGCCTCCGCGGCGATAATATCGAGCAGTTCCGCTTCGTGCGGCGACGCCATCATCAAACCCCTTTGGACATTAAACACGCCATGACCGGCAACGTATATTCGGAGCAACACGCTCCACACGCCGCCACAAGCTCTAAGGACGCATTGCCGACGATTCCATAGGAATCTATGTCACCGGATGCATGTTTTTCATGTTCCGGGGTTTCAAGGACACTCAGCCTAAGTCCTTGAAATATGGTGAGCCCGCCGGGATTTGAACCCGGGACCCTCTGATTAAAAGTCAGATGCTCTACCGGCTGAGCTACAGGCTCCCATTTCACGAAGGGCCGGAACCTATGGGGAGCGTCCTGCCGGGTCAACAGCAACATGCCGAATTCTTTCATGGACGCAGACAGAGCCAAAAACAGCCCCCTAGAATTATTCAGCGTCTCCTGAGGCGGCCTCACCGGCGCACCACCGGTCGCGAAACGACCGGCGTAAACCCTCGAAGCTTCCCTGCGCGATTGCCGCCCGCGTGCGCGCCATCAGACCCTGGTAATAGGCAATATTGTGCCATGACAGTAAAACCGGTCCCAACAATTCCTGCGCCTTGAAGAGATGGTGGAAATAGGCGCGCGAGAAATTGCGGCTGGCTGGACAATCCAAGCTCTCGTCCAGGGCCGATTTGTCCTCGGCGTATCGGGCGTTTTTGACGTTGATTGGCCCGTCATCGGTCCACGCTTGGCCATGGCGGCCCGCCCGCGTCGGCAGAACACAATCGAACATGTCGATCCCGCGCGCCACAGCCTCAAGGATGTCGATCGGCTTGCCGACCCCCATCAGATAGCGCGGCCGGCTCAGAGGCAGGTGGGGCGTGGTCGCCTCTATCGCCTCCAGCATCGCGTCAAAGCCCTCGCCCACAGCCAGGCCACCGATGGCGTAACCGTCGAAACCGATATCGACCAACGCCTCGGCCGATGCCTGGCGCAAGTCTGGGAAGACAGATCCCTGCACAATGCCGAACAGGGATTGCGACGGTCGGTCGCCGAACGCCGTCTTGCATCTTTGCGCCCAGCGCGTGGACAGACGCATGGATTTTTCCGCATCCGCTTTCGGCACGCCAAAGGCCGTGCAGTCATCCAGCTGCATTGAAATGTCGGCGCCCAGCAATGCGGCTTGAATTTCGATTGCGCGTTCGGGGGTCAACGAATGCTTCGAGCCATCGATATGGGACTGAAATACCACGCCGTCTTCCGTCATCTTGCGTAGCTTGGCGAGCGACCAAACTTGGAACCCGCCGGAATCCGTAAGAATCGGTTTCTCCCATTGCATGAAGTCATGGAGCCCACCCAGGCGCGCAACGCGCTCCGCGCCGGGCCGCAGCATCAAATGGTACGTATTGCCCAGGATGATGTCGGCGCCGGTTGAGCGAACCTGGTCCGGGGTCAGCGCCTTCACAGTCCCGGCCGTGCCGACAGGCATGAAAGCGGGCGTACGAATTGTTCCGCGCGGCGTTTCCAGACGCCCAGTGCGCGCCGCCCCCTTGTGCGCATCAATATGAAAGGAAAACTCAGCCATGGGCGCGCTCTAGCAGAGACGAATCGCCATAGGAATAAAATCGGTAGCCGGTAGCAATGGCATGACGGTAGGCCGTATGCATTCGATCCAATCCCGCAAAAGCGCTAACCAGCATGAACAACGTCGATTTGGGCAAATGAAAATTGGTCATCAGCCGGTCGACGATCTGGAAGCGATAGCCGGGTGTGATAAAAATCCGCGTGTCTGCCGCGCCTGGGCTCAGGCGCCCATTTCGCGCTGCGCTCTCTAACGCCCGCAGCGACGTTGTGCCAACCGCGGTGACGCGCCGGCCCTCGTTCTTTGCCGTGTTGATCAAATCGGCCGTCTCAGCGCTGATTTCGAAATGCTCCGAATGCATCACGTGCTCGCTGACATCCTCGCTTTTGACCGGCAAGAATGTGCCCGCGCCGACATGCAGCCGCACAAAGCCAATGGAAACGCCCCGCGCCCGAAGCGCCGCCATCAAGTTAGGTGTGAAATGCAAGCCCGC
>JBEVJO010000205.1:0-10804 GCA_040510175.1 Caulobacterales bacterium | reverse complement strand
ACGTTCTCGCGCACGCTCAACGCGGTAAACAACGCGCCGTCCTGGAACATCACACCCCAGCGGCGCTCCAGGGGCGCGCGTTCTTCGGGCGATAGAGACCAGTAATCCTCGCCGAACACTTCGACCGTGCCTTCGTCGGGCGCCCGCAGACCAATGATCGCGCGCATCAGCACGGACTTACCGGAGCCAGACCCACCGATTACGCCGATGATTTCACCGCGCCGCACTTCAAGGTCGAGCCCCTCATGCACCACGTTATCGCCGAAGCGATTGGCGAGACCCTGCACCTTGATGATGATCTCGTCGCTCATATGTCCAACTGCAGATAAGCGATGGCGAAGATCGCGTCGATCACCACAACCAGAAAGATTCCATGCACCACGGCAGCCGTGGTCCGTGAACCGAGACTTTGTACGTCGCGCTCCACCGCCAGCCCTTGGCGGCAGCCGATGACGGAGAGCACAAGCCCGAATACGGGCGCCTTGGACATGCCTACCCAGAAATGCTGCAGCGGGATCACTTCAGTTATGCGGCCCAACGTCATGTTCGGGCTCATATCCAGGCTCGACCACAATACCAAAACACCGCCCGCCAGCCCCGCCATCATCGCGCCGAAGGTCATCATCGGCGCCATGACCAGCATCGCCAGCACACGCGGCGTCACCAGAACGTCCATGGGGTTCAGCCCCATCGCCTTCAATGCATCGACTTCCTCGTTCAGCTTCATGGCGCCAAGTTCGGCGGCGAATGCGGAGTTGGTGCGGCCGGCGATCAGGATGGCCGTGATGAAAACGCCGAACTCCCGCAACACCGACACCGCGAGCAATTCAACGGTGAACACCTGCGCGCCGAAATTTTCCAACAGGTTCACGCCCATATAGGCGATGACCAGACCGATAAAGAACGACAACACCAACAGGATCGGCAGCGCGTTTAAGCCCGCCGTCTCCATCACATGAACGGCGGCGGGCCAGCGGAACTGATGCGGCTTGGTGAAAATGCGGGTGAAGGCGACCGCCGTTTCGCCCAGAAACGCTAGCGTCTCGATCGATTCATCGCGGGCATGTACGGCGCCGCGGCCGATCTTTTCCAATTGCGCGCGAAAGCGCGTTTGCTTCTGAGCCGCCGGCTTTTGTTCTTCTTTCGGGTTTTGCCGGACCTGCTTGAGCAGATCGTTGATCAGATCGGCATCGCCGGCGACCAAATCGAAATCCTCCGCGCCCATCTTTTGCAGTATTTGGTCGAACACCATCGCGCCGGCGGTGTCCATGCGCGTAACGTCCTTGGCGTCGACCTTGAGCTTGCCGCTCGCGCTCTGGTTCGCGCCGTGAGCGTCCGCGTCCAGCTTGCCGATGGACCAGACCGTCCACTCGCCCCATAGGCGCAGTGTCCCGTCCTTTTCGGCGAGTTCGTAGCCAATCTCGCCCTTGGGGGCTGCGGGAGATGCGGACGCAGGAGACATGAACGCGAAATATACCAGGAAACAGCCCGTAAAGCCTTAATAGCCCAGTATGAAACGCATCAAACAAGGATTAGTTCTAGGCAATGTTTCCAGCGTCCACGCGTTAACGCCCGGCAATACTTCCCAATAGCATCTTTATCTGTGAGCGGATGGGTTTTGAACGGAACGCGGCGCCGGCCCAGTTAGACAAACCGCAACGCATTAATCGGCGGCAAATCCTGCGACACGCAGACCCATTCGTCACCGCCATTTTCGGTCGTCCAGAGACCGCCGGTGGTTGACCCAAACGCCAATAGATCGCCGCTTTCGTCCACGTCCAAGCCATGGCGATAGACCAAGTGATACGCCTCCGATTGCGGCAATCCATTGCGCAATACATCGAATGTCGCGCCGCCGTCGCGGGTGCGCGTCACGACCAATTGCCCATCGACCGGGTAGCGGAACTCGTCTTTTACCGCCGGCACGAACCATGCGGTGCGTGGATCTTTGGGATGCACCGCCACGCCGAAGCCGAAGGCGGACGGTTTGACGCCGGTGATTTCGCTGAAAGCGTCAGGTCCGTTTGTAGAACGGAACATGCCGTTGTGATGCTGCACCCAATAGTAGTCCGGCGCAGCGGCGCAGCGCACCAAGCGGTGCACGTCCTGGTTTAGGGGATCGCCTGCCGTTTCCGGCGGCACATACTCGGCGCGCATGCCATGGCCCAAGAGCGCCCAACTCGCGCCCGCATCCGCCGTTTCCCAAACGCCGGCGATTGAAACGGCGATCACCACGCGTTTGCTGTCGCGCGGATCGACGCTGATCGAATGAATGCCGGCTTCATCGAAGCCGCCGCCAAACCAATTCGGACGAGAGGGCTGGTCCCACAGGCTGCGCACCAATTCCCAGCTGTCGCCGCGGTCCTTGCTGATGAACAGGCCGCCGGGAATGGTGCCGCACCACAACCAACCGGGTTGGTCGGCGCCGCCCGCCTCCAGCGACCAGATCATTTTAAGAACCGGCGGATTGTCCCCCTCCACGCCTGCATAGGATGGCGCATTTATTTCCGTCCAGGTGGCGCCGTCGTCATCGGAGCGATGCAATTTGCAGCCAAAATGGCCGAGATTTAACGCGGCGTAGAGCGCCCCATCGCGCGGATCGCGCAAGGAGATCGATACGGGAGAGCCCAGGAAATGCTTTTCCGCCACCCGCCACTGATTGGCGCCGCTGCGGCGTAGATCGAACAAACCTTTGCGGGTCGATAGTATCAGACGCTCCGACATGAGTTTCTCCTACCCGCCCGACAAGGCTTGAAAAACGCAGACTTCGCTGCCCTGCAGCAATGGCGCATCCAAAACACCGGCGCGCTTCTGCATCACGCCATCGATAAAAATGACCACATGTTTTCGCAAGACGCCATGGTCGTCCAAAACATAGCTTTTCAAGCGCGGATGGTCCTTCGCCGCGGCGTCCAGGACGGCGCGAACGTCGCCGCCATCAAATTCGACAGGCTCGCACGGGCCGATATTGGCCAAATGCCGGGTGCAGACCAAAATGGGCATCGCTCTCCTCGATCTGAAAAGATTAACCGCCGGTCAATGCAGAAGCATCCCCCTTTTTCCGCAAAGGCATGCAGGCGAGTGACAGAATAGTTCAACCTTTTCCTCCTATATTGAAATCACCACCCTTGCGGACGCGCTTACTGCAGCCGCAAAAACAGGACCGTCCGGCCGCATGAGCGCCTCAGATTCCTTGTTCGGCAGATTAGCGCGCGAGATCCGTTTTTATCACGGCGCCCTGGCCGCCAACGCCGTGGCCCGCTCGATGAAGGCCAAGAACGCCGGCATCATTCCGGACGATCTGGAAAAGGCCGTCGATCGCTTCTCAAACCGCGTCGCCTTCGTTTTCGAGGATGAAATCTGGACCTATCGCGAACTGGACAAACGCGCCAATCGCTATGCTCATTGGGCCTCGAGCCAGGGCTTCAAGGCCGGCGACGTCGTGGCGCTTTTGATGCAGAACCGGCCGGATTTCGTGGCCTGCTGGTTTGGCCTGTCCAAGCTCGGCATCGTCAGCGCTTTGCTAAACACCAATCTGATGGGCGCAGGATTGGCCCATTGCATCCGCGTCGCCGACGCAAAGGCCCTGATCGTGGATGCCTGCCTCGACGACAATGCGCGCTCGATTAACGGCCTGCTCAGTCCCGCGCCGCCCATCTGGACAATATTCGGCGGCGTGGATGGGCTTGATCAGCCTACGCATGATCTGGATGCGGCTCTGGCTGCAGCGCCTGCGGCCCGCCCCCCCAGAACCGCCCGCAACAATGTCAAAGGCGCCGACGCCGCGCTGTTGATCTATACCTCCGGCACCACGGGTTTGCCCAAGGCCGCCAAGATCACGCATGTGCGCGGACAAGGGGCGTTGAAAGTGTTCGGCGCCGGCTATCACTTGAAGCCGTCCGATCGTGTTTATCTCGTGCTGCCGCTGTATCACTCGACGGGCGGGTTGGGGGCCGTTGGCGCAGCTTTGATGAACGGCGGCGCGGTCATCCTGCGGCGCAAATTCTCGGCCACGCATTTCTGGGCCGATTGCGTCAATCACCGCGCGACCGTGTTCGTCTATATCGGCGAGCTATGCCGCTATTTGCTGAATCAGCCTGAAACGCCGGAAGAAAAGCATCACAAGCTGCGCCTCGCCTTCGGCAACGGCATGCGCCCGGATGTCTGGCAGCGTTTCGTCGAGCGCTTCAAAATCCCGCTGATCGGCGAGTTTTACGGCGCCACCGAAAGCAACATCCTGTTGTTCAATTTCGACGGCAAGATGGGCGCGCTGGGCCGCATTCCATTCCTCTTGCGCAAAAGTCTGCCCATGCGCATCGTGGTGACGGATCAGAATCTCGGGGAGCCCGTGCGCGACGGCTACGGCCTTTGCATCGAAGCCAAGCCCGGCGAGGTCGGCGAGATTCTCGGCGAAATTCGCTCCGACATGGCGCGCCAACGCTTCGACGGGTACGCCGGCGACGAAAAGCAGACCAATAAGAAAATTCTGCACGACGTTTTCAAAAAGGGCGATTCCTGGTTCCGCTCCGGCGATCTGATGCGCAAGGACAAGGAAGGCTATTATTATTTCATCGACCGCATGGGCGATTCCTATCGCTGGAAAGGTGAGAACGTCTCGACCAGCGAAGTCGCGGCCGTCGTTTCGTCTTATCCTGGTGTGCAGGAAGCCAACGTCTATGGCGTGCCGATGCCGCTGATGGAAGGCCGCGCCGGCATGGCGGCGCTTGTCGCGCCGGGCGTGGATCTGGCCGGCTTGCGTGCGTACATCGCGCGCAATCTGCCGCCGTTCGCCCGGCCACTTTTCATTCGCTTGATGCCGGAAATCGAAGTCACCGGCACATTCAAGTATCGCAAGAATGATCTGGTGGAGGCCGGCTTTGATCCGCATGCGGTCAAGGAGCCGCTGTTTTACGATGACGCCAAGGCCGGCGCCTATCTGCCGCTGGACGCGGATGCCTATCAGCGCATTCAGGACGGCGCGGTGCGGTTCTAAAGGCTAGAGCGCGGCGCTCGATAGCTGCGCCATGATGTGCAGCGCGAAGACGCACAGATTGCCGCCGGTGAATAGAAAGCCCGGCAGACCGGCAGCCTTGGCCGCGTCCAAATCCGTCTGCTTGTCGCCGATCAAGAACGAGCGCGACTTATCAACGTCATAATCCGCCATGGCGCGCAGCAGCATGCCCGGATGTGGTTTGCGCTCATCGGAATCGATTCGGTAACGGGCCACGCTCGCGTCCGGATGAAATGGGCAGGCGTAAATCGCGTCCACGTGCGCCCCGGCCGCCGCCAAATCACGCCGCATGTGATCGTGCACGGCGCGCATATCGGCTTCGTCATAAAGGCCAAAGGCGATACCGGTCTGGTTCGTCACCACAAAGACCAGATAGCCCAACTCGTTGAACTGGCGCACGCAATCCTGAGCGCCGGGCGCCCATTCAAAATCCTGGGCCCGGGCCACATAGGCCTTGTCGACGTTCAAGACGCCGTCACGGTCGAGAAACAAAGCAGGACGCGATTCCGAACTCATGGCCGCAGCATTCCTTGATGCAGCTGTAACCGCAATATGGCGCAGCGGTGCATACCTCATCTATGCTAAGAAACGGGAAACGCTTGGAGGGATGCCCATGTTTCGTGCTTTCGCCTTGGCCGCAGCCTTAAGCTGCGCCTGCATCGTCAATGCGCCGGATAAGGCGCACGCCGAATCCGCCGTCACGCAACCGGCGGACTTCCTGTCCGGCTCTTATGATGTGAAGGGCGAGCCTTTTGGCGGCGGCAATCCCTATACCGGCGTGGTTACGGTCGAAAAAACAGGCGCCACGTATAAGGTAGTCTGGTATCCCGGCCCGGATCAGGTCGAAGGCGTGGGCGTTTGGTGGGGCGGCCAGTTCAGCGTCGGCTATATGCAAAGCGGCAAACAGGGCGTGGCGGTCTATGTGCCGGCCGGCAATGGCCTGAAAGGCGTCTGGTCGGAACTCGGGGAAACCCGCATCGCGCCTGAGGATTGGGTGAAGCGCTAAGCGTCTCAATCCTTAACGATGCTTCAAATCTACAGGTAATTGACAACGGCGCATTCACCCGGACGCGCCATCATGATCTCGGGGTCCGCTAAATATTGGACAGCCGAGCATGCAAGATTTGTCACTTTTCCTACCGTTACTGCCGCCATTCGCGGCACGCGCTTTAGGCGGCCAGATCGCGGGCATGATGCTGCCCCGCAATAAAGCGAGCGTATTCGGGAATTGCCTCGCCGGCGTCATCGGCGGCAGCGCGGCAACGGCCATGCTGGCCATGATCGACCCATCTTTAAGCGACTTGGTCAGCTTCAATGGTCCCGCCGCACTGCTGGCGGAAATGGGCAGCGGCGTTCTTGGCGGCGGCGCACTGCTGATCCTGGTCGGTTTTCTCAGCCAAGACAAAGCGGCCTAAGGGCCATTCCTCGCCTTTCGGGCAGCGCCGCTGGACGTTAAGGGCGACGCATGCCTAAACTTTCATCTGTGCGGCAAATAAGCGGGGCATTTGACTCCTGCGGGGCCAGCACAGAGGGAGTGAAAAAATGGAACAATATCTTCCACTTATAATCCAGCTTGTCTCCGGCGCCGTCGGCGGCAATGTGGCCGGCGCCCTGATGAAGGGCAAAAATCTCGGGACATTGGGCAATTCCATCGCCGGCATTGTGGGCGGCGTCGCCGCCGGACAAGGCTTGCAAGCGGCAGGCGTGGATCTTGCCGCCATGATCGGCTCGGGTCAGGTCGGCGCCATTGTGTCGAATATCGTCTCGGGCGGCCTGGGCGGCGGCGTGCTGATGGCTATCGTTGGCCTGCTGCGCCCGAAAAAAGCAGCATAACCGCAGGGACGGCGCGGCGGCTTTTACCGTCCGCCGCGCTCGGTCTTGAAATACTTGAAGAAGTCGCTGTCGGGTGACAGCACCATCGGCGCGCCGCTCTGAATGCTGGTCTCATAGGCCCGCATCGAACGGTAGAACGAGGCGAATTCCGGATCACGGCCATAAGCGCGGTTGTAGATCTGCCCCGCTTTGCCGTCGCCCTCGCCGCGTAACCGTTCGGCTTGTTCCTGCGCGTCGGCCTTGATCACCGTGGCGTCACGATCCGCCGTCGCGCGGATTTCGCGCGCGCGAGCTTCGCCGTTGCCGCGGATTTCCGTCGCCGCGCGTTTCCGGTCAGCCGCCATACGCTCGAACACGCGCGCAAGGTTCGCTTGCGGCAGGTCCGCCCGCAGGATGCGCACGTCGAGGATCAAAACCCCGAACGGCTTCAACTGCGCGTTCGTTTCATCGCGGATGCGCACCATCTGTTCGGCGCGTTGACCCGAGATGATTTCATCCGACTTCACCGAAGACAAAACGCGCTGCAGCCCCGCCGTCAAAAAGCGCGGCAATTGATCCTCGGCCTGATCTTCGGTCTGGAACGCCTGATAGAATTTCAAGGGATCCTGAATGCGCCAGCGCGCCACGGCGTCGACAACCAGGCGCTCCTGATCGGCGCAGACGATTTCGCGCGGTTCAATGTCCAAAGCCAGATTGCGCTTGTCATATTTGATGACGTTCTGGGTCAGCGGCATTTTGAGCTTCAGGCCCGGCTCATGCTTGGTCGCGTTGATCACATGCACGGCCTGTCCCAACTGCAGCACCAAGGCCTGCTGGGTTTCGCTAACGACGAACATGGTGTTGGCGCCGACAATCGCGAGGCCAAGACCGACCGCAATAGCGGCTCCGGAAATGCGGCGCATCATTGGCCGTCTCCTTGTGGAACCGGGGTTGCGTTACGCGGACGGCGCATCTGATCCAGCGGCAGGAACGGCAAGGCGCCGGAATTCTTGTCGACGATGATGGTGTCGGTCCGGCTCAATACGCGTTCCATGGTTTCCAGATAAATCCGCCGGCGCGTGACTTGCGGCTGCTGACGATATTGCTCGTAAACGGCATTGAAGCGCGACGCGTCACCGGCCGCCTCCTTCTCAACCTTGCTGGCATAGCCCTCGGCGTCCTGCAGCAATTTCGCCGCATCGCCGCGCGCTTCCGGCACGATCTTGTTGGCGTATTGCGTGGCCTGCTGAATATTGGTGGCCGCTTCTTGCTGCGCATTGTTAATCGAGCGGAAGGCTTCGATCACCGTTTTCGGCGGATCGGCTTTCACCAGGTTCACCTCGGCGATCAGGATGCCAGCATTGTAGGAATTAAGCACCTTCTGTAATTGCTCGCGCGCTTCCAGTTCGATCGGCGCGCGATCGATGGTGATGATGCCTTCCAGCTTCCGCCGGCCGATAGTCTGACGCATGACGGACTCGCCGACCATCCGTACCGCTTGTTCCGGCGACTTCAGGTTCAGCACATATTTCTTCAGATCCGTGATCCGCCAGTTCACCGCGAAATGCAGATCGACGATATTCTCGTCGGCGGTGAGCATCAGGTTTTCGCCTTCGACGCCCACGTCCGTGCGGCGGATTTCCGTGACGCGTTCCTTGCGCACTTGCTCCAGCGGGAACGGCAGCGCCAACTGCGCGCCTGGACCGGTGGTGCGGTCATAGGCGCCGAGACGCAGGACCATCGCCTCTTCGCCTTCATCGACGAAATAGATGCCAGTCGCGAACCAGCCGATCACCGCCAGCGCGAGAATGACGGCCGCGCCGCCGCCGACGGGGCGTCCGCCGCCGGAGCCGGTATTGTTCGGGCGGCCGGGGCCGCCGCCAAAGCGACCAAATTTCTCGCGCAGCTGGCGCAGATAGTCTTCCAGGTCAGGGCCTTGATTGCCGGGGCGATTGGGGCCGTTTGGGCCGCGCGGACGCTCCCAGGGGTTCTGCGGCTTGCGTTCGCCCCAGGGGCCCGGTTTGGGAGCATTCTTCCCCGAGCCGTCTTTAGGGGCGTTTGGCCGCCCGGCGCCGTCCTTATCGGACTCGCCTGACTCGTCATTCCAAGGCATTAAGTTCCCGTTTTCCAAACCGACTGCAATACGCGGACAAAAGCGCGCTTGCTGTGGGCTACGCTCCATCCTTATGTGCGTTTACATCAGAGAGGTTCAAGATTGGTGGACGCAAATCGGGATTTTGTCGCGCAATTGCGCGTATCGGTGGAAGAAGCTCTCCAAAGCCTTAAGGACCCGGCCAGCGGTTTAGGTCTTATTGAGGCTAGATTGGCCAGCGGGCTCGTCGTGAAGGACGATGGGCGCGTCGCCTTTATGGTCGAAGTGCCGCCGGATCGAAGGGATGCTGGCGAAGATCTGCGGCAAAAAGCCGAAGCGGCGGTCGCAGCCGTGCCCGGCGTGACGCGCGTCACGGCCGTTTTGACCGCACATGGCGGCGGACCATCTCGCTTTCAGGTAGAGCAGCGCCAAAAAGGCGCAGCGCAGGGGCCGCATCCCGCACACGGCGCCGCCAACGCGCCCAAAGGCGTACGCCTGAATAAAGAAGCAATGGGCGCCGCGACGCCGCAGCCGGCGCAAAGCCTCACCTTGCCGCCCGGCGTCAAGGCCATTCTCGCCGTCTCCAGCGCCAAAGGCGGCGTTGGCAAATCAACCATCGCGGTGAACCTCGCCGTCGCCATGGCCCGGCTGGGGCAGCGCGTCGGTATTCTGGATACGGACGTTTATGGTCCGTCGGTGCCGCGTCTGCTGGGTCTCAATGGCGCCTCGCCGCAAAAAACCAAATCCGGCAAGATTTCGCCGCCGGAAGCCTGGGGCGTTCGCGCCATGTCGATCGGCTTCATGGTCGATGACGACGCGCCTTTGATCTGGCGGGGCCCGATCGTCTCCGGCGCCCTAATGCAATTCTTGAATGACGTCGATTGGGCTGGCGCCGAGGCCGCCGGCGCCAATCCGAAAAATACCGGTCTCGATGTGCTGGTGCTCGATATGCCGCCCGGCACCGGCGACATTCAGCTCACCATCGTACAGCGTATTCCGATCTCCGGCGCGGTGATCGTGTCAACGCCGCAGGAAATTGCTCTGGCTGACGTGCGGCGCGGCCTCGCCATGTTCAAGAAAACCGCCGCGCCGGTTCTGGGCATTGTCGAGAACATGGCCTGGTTTGAGGATTCCAACGGCGCCAAAACCTATGTGTTCGGCAAAGGCGGCGCAGAGCGCACCGCGAAGGAGGCCGGCGTTCCCTTCCTCGGCGCACTGCCGCTGATCGCCGATATCGGAACGACCTCCGATTCTGGTCAACCTATCGCCGCCACCGCGCCCGACAGCCCCGCCGGCAAATATTTCGAGAGCCTCGCCTTAAAGGTGCTCGAAGGATTGGAAGCGGGGGTCGGCGTGAAGCCGCCGCCGAAGATCAGTTTTATAGGCTAGCGCTCGACGATATCGACAATGACGGAGCTTCATCCCGCCGCCCATCTCAATCGTTCCTGCTTTTGCTTGACGCTGGATGAGGCGGCCCTGGACGCGTCTTTGCGCACTGAGTCCGGTGACCCCGAATTCTACGCGCAGCTCACCGCCTCACGCCCCCATCTGTTCTCCCGCTCGCCCGTCTTCCTGCCGACGGCTGATAAAGAGGCCATGCAGGCGATTGTGATAGCGATCGAGGCCGCGGTCGCCCTGCCCGGCTTTCAAGAGGCAATACGCGCCTGGGCGCCTGAAATCGCCGTGAAGGATCACGGGCCACGCGGCGTTTTCATGGGCCATGACTTCCATTTGGGCGACGACGGACCCAAGCTCATCGAAATCAACACAAACGCCGGCGGCGCATTCCTCAACGCCTTTTTAGCACGGGCGCAGATCGCTTGCTGCGCCGAGGTCAAACAAGCGGAGACGCTCGCAACATTCGAGAACGCCGTGATCGACATGTTTCT
>JBEVJO010000204.1:0-5281 GCA_040510175.1 Caulobacterales bacterium | reverse complement strand
TCTTCACCGGTCGTCTCGATGTCATGGTTATAGACGCGGATGGTTTCCTCGACCGCGATAGGATCCAGCCCAGCTTTCGTGGCCAATTCGCCAATCGTGTTTGCCGATTTGACGACGCCCCTGGCGAGTTCCTTGAGGATTGTGTTTTCTTCCCACGACGAAATGGCGAGGCCGCTATTGTATGGGTCAGCGTAGGACAGGTCATCGCCGTTTTCGACCATGGTCGGGTGATCGAAAATCGCCCAGCAGCGCCGGTCCGTCTGTTCGTTGATGAGATAACCCACGACGGAATAGGAATCCCATTCGGCCATGAAGCGTTTGCCTTCGCGGTTGACCGCCACCACCCAAGGCGGAAGGAACGCCTCCACATTTCGGACCTCAAAAGACGGCGTCGGCTGGATCAGACCGCGATCATAGCCGGTAATCTGCGCGCCGACGCTCTCGCCCAAAGTGATGCCGTCACCGAGAATAAAAGGTGCGTCGCGGTGCACCGCCCAGGTCTTGTCCCCGTGATAGGCGGCGGAGGGAAACCACTTTTTCAGCATCTCCGGATTGTTGCCGAAACCGCCGGTGGCGATGATCACCGCGCCTGCGCGCAATTCGGCGCCAGCGGCCTGAATGCCGACGATGCGGCCGTCTTCAACGAGCAATTTGTCCACGCGCGCGCCGAGCGCATTTTCAACCCCAAGCGCACCTGCGCGATTGATCAGGCAATCGGAAATGCCCAAGCCAAAAGACTTAGAGGTATGACCGCGTTTCACGCCACTGACGTCGGAATAGACCAGCATATTTGCTGGAAACTCGACGCCGAGACTTTTAAGCCACTCAATCGATTCAGCGCTTTCGTCGGCGAAAATGCGCTGCAACGCCGGCTTCACCGAATATTGGTTCAGCGTCATGATGTAGTCGTAGCACGCGTCGGCGGTATCATCCGTGATGCCCGCTTCGCGCTGCGTGCTCGTATTCGCGGCGTAGACGACGCCGGTTGAATTGCGCGTGGCGCCGCCCAGATGCGTATCCGCCTCGACCACCATTACGGTGGCCCCAGCCAGCCGCGCCTCAATGGCGGCAGACAATCCGGCCGCGCCCGAACCAATTACGATCACATCGAAGTCGCGGTTCATGTCTTTCTCCCGTCACGCGCGGCTTTTTGCTTGCCTGCTGCGCATCTCAAATGGTGGCCGAACGCGATCTAAAACGAAGAACTAAATCCCCTTGAAATCCGGCCGGCGTTTTTCCAGCAAAGCGTCCACGCCTTCGTGGAAGTCCTGCGTGTAGGTCGTCAGGCCTTCATAAGCGACGCCCGCCTCGAACACCGAACTGAATAGCTGGCGCAACGCGATGTTCGTAACCGTCTTGGTGTACCGGATCGCCGTCTGCGCACCCCGCGTCAGCTTGGTCGCATATTTCGCGACATATTCGTCGAGTTCTCCGGCAGGCACGGCAAAGGTAATGAGGTTCATCGCCTCGGCTTCTTTGGCGCCGATCGCATCCCCCGTGAGCAAATAATGCTTGGCCTTGGCGAAGCCGATCAACTGCGGCCAAATTAGCGCGCCGCCATCGCCCGCGACCAGACCGAGCTTCACATGAGGATCAGCAAAACGCGCGGTGTCCGCTGCGATGATGATGTCGCACAGCAACGCAATTGAGGCGCCGAAACCGAACGCATCACCGTTGACCTTGGCGATGATGGGCTTGGGGCAATCCAGCACCGAATGCACGATGCGGCGCATCGATTTTGATTCCAGTACGAACGGGTTGCGCTTGCCGCTCTTTTGCTCGGTGAGCCATTTGGCGTCGCCGCCTGCCGAAAACGCCTTCCCGGCGCCGGTCAATACGATCACATCGCTTTCGGCTTCGTCGGCGGCTTCATAAAAAACCCGCGCGAGTTCCTCATGCAACTCATGATTGATCGCATTGAGCAGTTCGGGGCGATTCATGGTGATGGTCAGCACGCGGCCGTCGCGCGCGAAGGTGAGGAATTGATAGGACTCGAATTTCATGCGCGCTCCAGTGCCGGCCAAAGACAAATTGCAAAGGACAAGCGCGTGAATCTGGAAATTCTTGCGCAGTTTTCAAAGTCCGCCGACGAGAATGGTCGCTAGCATACCAATTGCCGAAGAGAGCGCAACCGACAGCAGCTATTCTTGCACGATTTCTTTCGGCAACGCGGCCCGCAATTTGGTCGTGGCGCGAATGAGAAGCTCGGTCAGCTGCGCCAATTCCGCTTCGCCGATAATTTTCTTCAGAGCGTTCATTTGGAGTTCCGTCGCGGCGGCCAAGGGCTCGCGTAACGATCGGCCTTTTTCGGTGAGATGGATCATAATGACCCGACGGTCGGACGCCACCCGGCGGCGCTCGATCACGCCGGCCCGCTCCAGCCGGTTGAGGGTCTGACCGATCGTGGCTTTGCCGATATCCAACCGCCGCGCGAGTTCGACCTGCGACAGCGGCTCGTCGAACCACAACTCACCCAGCAAATAGGCTTGCGCCGGGGCGATCCCGGTATCGGCGATGCGCGCGATATAATCGTTCTGCATCATCCGGGCGAGGATCTGCGCCTGATACGGCATCATGGTTTTGAAGAGCGGAAACAGTTGCGCATGGTCGACAGCATCGCCGGCGCCGAGATCCTCGGTCTGCGATTTACGATGCGCCGCATTCTTCATGACGATCACTCAGCCCCTCGCGCCCGCCAATTGGTACAACCTACCTAGGCGCGCGCCCTGTTATATTGAACATTTTTGTCGCGATAGCCAATAGCTTGATGGCCTTGCGCAAAAAATCCAAACTAGTTCGCTTATATGCAGTAAGCCCACACTCGTCTAAAAACAAACCTCAATGCTGGGCGGCGCTCTGCCGCTCGCCCAAAATTTTCCCAGGGAGTCGCACCGTGAACGCTCGTCCAAGGGTACATTTGATCGTCGCCGCTGAGTACCACGACGCCGATTTTGTGCGGCGCACCCTATTGGAGCTTTTGGCGGCCGATGAGCGGATCGTTACCCTTTGCACGAACGACTTCCATGGCGTTGAATTGGCGCTGCCACAGAGCAACCTGCTGCTGACTTATACAAACAATGTATTTCCCGACGACGGGCAACGGGCGGCGGTGGACGCCTTTGTCCATGGCGGCGGTCGCTGGCTGGCGCTCCATGGCAGCGCCGCCTACACCAACTTCAAACCGCCGGCCGTGGATATCGGCGGCATCAAATTGCCGGGCCTGACCGACACGCCCGATCGTCAGCCGGATTACATGAATTTGCTTGGCTGCCGCTTCGTCTCGCATTTGGCGCAGCAGCCAATCACCGTCCGGCCGGTGTCCGCACACCCAATCGTGGCCGGACTGCCGCCCTTTACGGTGGTCGATGAGCCCTACATTCTCGAATTGCGGGCGGAATGCGAAACGCTGCTGGAATCGCGTTTTACCGGCGAAGCGCCCGGCTATGTTGAGGGGCCTTGGCTGGAGGATCTGCCGCGTCCGCAAATGTTGCTGCGCCGCTATGGCGCCGGCGAGATCATCTATCTGGCGCCCGGCCACGCGTGCGGCCGCTACGATCTGCAGCCCTTCATCCAAGAACTCCCACCACAGCGCGGGCCATGGACCGATCCGACTTATATGGAGATTGTGCGCCGCAGCATTCGTTGGGGGGTCGGACAGCCCGTTCTCGAAGCCGCTTAGATCAATTCTGCAAGCTGCTCCGGGGAAAACGCTTTTAACGACCGCTCTTCTCCGCGCCGGACACGATCCGCCCAATCGGGGTTTGCGATGAGCGCCCGCCCAATGGCGATCATATCGAAGTCGCCGCGCTCCATCATAACCAGCAATTTATCAAAGCTGGCTGAGCCAGCCGCCACATCTTCCCCGCCCATGCCAAGAAGGTCCGTGTCGAGCCCTACCGAGCCGACGCTGATCACCGGTTTGCCGGAAAGCTTCTTAGTCCAACCTGCTAGATTAAGAGCGCTATCCGCAAATTCCGGCTCCCAGAACCGGCGCTGCGAGCAATGGAAGACATCCACGCCAGCATCCACAAGCGGCGCCAAAAACCGCTCCAGCGTCGCAGGATTGTCGATCATGCGGGCGGCGTAATCGATCAACTTCCACTGCGAATAGCGCAAGATGATCGGAAAATCGGGCCCCACCGAATTCCGCATCGCGCGAACAATTTCGCAGGCGAAGCGCGTACGGGCGATCAGGTCGCCGCCAAAAGAATCAGTGCGTTTATTGGTTTCGCCCCAAAAGAACTGATCTATCAAATATCCATGCGCGCCGTGGATTTCGACGCCGTCGAAGCCCAGCCGTTGCGCGCTCGCCGCCGCTTCCGCATAGGCGCCAATGATCGCCGCAATTTGTAAGTCGGTCATCGGCTCGGCGACTTTGGCGCCAGGCGTGATGTAGCCTGACGGGCTCACGCTTTGCGTGTGATCGTCTGTTTCATCTTTGTAGACTTCGGCTTTTGGCTTGGGCGAAAGGCCCACGTGCCAAAGTTGCGGCGCAATTTTGCCGCCTGCTTCGTGCACTTCCTTGACGACGCGCGCCCAACCCGCCAGCGCATCCTGGCCATAAAATCGCGGGGCGGTTTCCTCGTTCGACGCTGATGGATGCGGAATCCAGGTTCCTTCGGTGAGAATGAGCCCGACGCCATTTTCCGCGCGCCGCCTGTAATAAGCGGCCACGTTTTCGCCGGGGACGCCGTGTGGAGAAAAGCAGCGAGTCATCGGCGCCATGACGACGCGGTTGGCGAGTGAAAGACCACCGGCGTTAAAGGGCCGGAACAATACGTCGCGAAGCACGGGCATCTCCTTCGGCGCCAGTCTATTGGCTTGCAAGCATATCGTCTGTCAGACTACTTTATGTCAATGCGCCGTAAAGAGCGCAATTTAAAGGGATGAAAGCGAAACGCCATGCTGCTCCACGAAGATCTGCCACACTCCGTTCCTACCCGCGCCTGGCTGCGCTGGAAGGAAAACTATTTCTGGGTGTTCATGGATCCGGAGCGCGACATTTGCTGTCTCGCGCACTGCACCGCCGAACCCACCTATGATCGCGCCTTCGCTTCGTTCATTATTTTGCATCAGGGCAAAATGCTGGTGAACGCCAAAGAAGTGCCGATGCCCTCGCCGTTCGAGCATCAAAAAGAACTCAAATATGGCGGCCTAACGATCCGGTTCTTGCAGCCGCAAGCCAAATTCCAGGTCACGTTCGAAGACGACAATGTCGCGGCGACGCTGGATTTCGAACGCCGCATGCACCTGTTTGATTTTCAGGCCTGCGCCGACGTCA
>JBEVJO010000203.1:0-12539 GCA_040510175.1 Caulobacterales bacterium | reverse complement strand
GAAGCCGCGGCGCCGCCATCGCCGCCAGCAGTTCCGCCGGAATCCATAACGCTGTCGTAAGGCGCGTGACCGGCGATGTAAAATCGCCATCGGTTTCGTCTTGGCGCTTTCGGGCGATCTGCTAAACCCTCCTGCAAACAGGGTTCTTATGCACGACATCAAATTCATTCGGGAAAATCCCGCCGCCTTCGACGCTGGGCTGCAACGGCGCGGTTTGCCGGCTATGGCGGGCGATCTGATCCAACTCGATGCGCAATTGCGCGCCGCCACCACCGCCAAGCAAGACGGCGAAACCACCCGCAACGCCGCCTCCAAAGCCATCGGCGCCGCCAAGGCGCAGAAGAACGAGGCCGAAGCGCAGCGGCTGATGGGCGAGGTCGAACTGGCCAAGCGCATTATCGACGAGCAGGGCAAGTTGGAAGCGACCCTGTCCAAGGCGCTCGATGCGCGCCTGTCCGAAATTCCTAACTTGCCGGCCGACGACGCGCCGGATGGTCCGGATGAATCGGCCAATGTCGAATTGCGCCGTGTCGGCGAACCGCCCAAATTCGAGTTTGAACCCAAATCGCATGTCGATCTTGGCGAAGCTTTGGGCCTGATGGATTTCGAAGGCGCGGCGCGGATGTCCGGCGCGCGTTTCGTCGCGCTGAAGGGCGGCCTGGCGCGGCTGGAGCGTGCGCTCGCGGCCTTCATGCTGGATCTGCACACGACCGAGTTCGGCTACACGGAAATCGCGCCGCCGCTTCTGGTGCGCGACCATGTGATGTTCGGCACCGGGCAATTGCCCAAATTCGTCGACGATCAATTTACCGCCGCGCGCACCGTGAGCCGGCAGGAATTGCTGCTGCAAGCGCTCGACAAGTTTGACGAAGAGTTTGAGGCGCGCGCCGCCAAGGGGCCGGCCAAACCAAGCCAGGTCATGAGCGACCTTCTGGAATCGGCGCCGACGCGCGAAGATTTCTGGCTCATCCCGACCGCCGAAGTGCCGATGACCAATCTGGTGCGCGAGCAAATTCTGGACGAGGCGAAATTGCCGCTGCGGATGACCGCCGACACGCCATGCTTCCGGGCGGAAGCGGGCGCAGCCGGGCGCGACACGCGCGGCATGATCCGGCTGCACCAGTTCCGCAAAGTGGAGATGGTGTCGATCACCACGCCGGAACAATCCGAGGCCGAGCACCTGCGCATGACGGCCTGCGCCGAAGAAGTGCTGAAGCGCTTGGGCTTGCCGTATCGCGTGCTTGCGCTGTGCACCGGCGACATGGGCTTTTCGGCGCGCAAGACCTATGACCTTGAAGTCTGGTTGCCGAGCCAAAACAAGTATCGCGAAATTTCTTCCTGCAGCAATTGCGGGGACTTCCAGGCCCGTCGCATGGCGGCGCGCTATCGCCCAGCCGAAGCCAAACAGACGCGCTTCGTGCATACGCTGAACGGCTCTGGTCTTGCGGTTGGCCGCACATTGGTTGCAGTCATGGAAAATTATCAGACGGCAGACGGCAAAATCGTCATTCCTGAAGCGCTGCGGCCCTTTATCGGCGGCCGGGAAATCATCGAAAGCTGACATGCGCATTCTCTGCACCAATGACGACGGCATTCACGCGCACGGTCTGTCGGTGCTGGAACAGATCGCGAAGATCTTGTCGGACGATGTCTGGGTAGCTGCGCCGGATCGCGAACAATCCGGCGCCTCGCGCGCGCTGACTTTGTCCGCGCCGGTGCGGGTTCGTCAGGATGGACCGAAACGCTTTTCGATTTCCGGCACGCCGACCGATTGCGTCGTGCTGGGCGTGCTCGAACTGATGGACGCTAAGCCGGACCTCGTTCTGTCCGGCGTCAATCACGGCCAGAACATTTCCGAGGACGTCAGCCTGTCCGGCACCGTCGCCGGCGCCATGCAGGGCATGCAGCTGGGCATTCCTTCCATTGCGCTATCACAGGCCAAGAGCTTTCGTGGGCCGGGCACCTTGCCATGGGACACGCCGTTGAAATTCGCGCCGGGCATCATCAAGGCGCTGGTGGATCGCGGCTGGCCGTCGGATGTCGTAATGAACGTCAACTTCCCCGATCTGGAGCCGGGTGACATCAAGGCGATCGAAGCGACGCGCCTCGGCCGCCGTGACGAACGCATGGCGCATGTCGAAAAGCGCACCGATCTGCGCGGTCACACTTATTACTGGGTCGGTTATGGCGGCAAGAAATCCAATCCTCCGGAGGGCACCGATTTGCGCGCCATTTATGACGGCCGCATATCGGTTACGCCCTTGCATCTGGAAATGACGCACGAATCGGAACGGACTGAATTGGAGCGGACGCTTCAGAACGTCTTGCCGGACAAAGCTTAGCGCGCTCTTTTGCTGAAGGAGCCTTCGCGATCGAACAGAACACGCCACCGGCTTTCCGCTTGATGTTGACGCTGCGCCGCGCCGGCGTCAGCGATGCGCGTGTGCTGGCGGCGTTCGATTCCTGCAAGCGCGCTGCCTTTTTGGAGCCGGGCGTCGCGGACTTGGCAGAAGAAGACGTCGCCATTCCGTTGGCGTGTGGGCAAACCTCGCTGAAGCCGAGCGGCTTGGCCGCAATGCTCGAAGCCCTGAATCTGGAGCCGGAAAACCGCGTACTCCTGATCGGCGCCGGCGCGGGCTACAGCACGGCGATCGCGGCGCGCATCGCCAGGGAAGTCGTGGCGCTTGAGCGCTACAAAACGCTGACTGCGCTGGCGGCGGCTAATTTGGCGCGGGACGGACTCGCCTATGTCCGGGTGATCCAGGCGGATGGCTTGGCCGCCTTTGAGGACGGCGCGCTATTCGATCGCATTTTGCTCACCGGCGCGGTCACTGCGTTGCCGCCGACGCTTCTCAATCATCTGACGCCGGGCGGCGTTCTGGTGGCGCCGGTTTTAGAAACGGAAGGCGGCGCGGCGACGGTCCAGCGTTGGGAAGGCGCTGCGCATACAGCCCTCGTTGGGATCGAAGCGGATCGGTTGGAGCCGGGCCTGCCGCAGCACCTCTAGGGCTAGAGGGGCGGGGACCCTGGCGTGGTTAAGAGTTTCTTTATCGGCTTTGGCGCACCTGTCTACTTTAGAGGGACTTCGCCTTGGCGCTGCGCACTTCATCGGGAGTCATGCTGGGAGCCTTGGCCGCGACGAGCGGTCTGAGCGCCTGCGCCACGGCGCCAGCCGGTGGACGCGCCCCTGTCGAATATCGCGTCGGCGCTGTCGCGCCGGGCGAGGTGGGCGGATATGGCGAATTGGGCGTTCTGACGCCCTCCGAGCTTGCCGGACCGATCGATCCACGCTCATTGCCGGACACGATGATCGTGGAGCCTGGCGAAACGCTGTTCGAAATTTCGCGGCGGTATCAGGTGCCGATCGACGCCTTGATCGCCGAGAACCGCTTGCGGCCGCCTTATTCGCTGGAAAAGGGCCAGCTCATCCGCTTGCCGGACGCCAATGTTTATATTGTGCGGCGCGGCGAGACGTTCTGGACTGTCGCGGAAAAATTCTCGATCGATCCGCATTCCTTCGCGACGCTGAACCGGCTGCAAAAACCTTACATGCTGATCGAAGGCCAAGAAGTCGTGTTGCCCGCGGGCGCGACAGCCAAAAACAATTACACGCCCAAGCCGCCCATCAAGGCAGGCACAAAGGTCGCCGCGGCTAGCGCGGCGCCACTGCCGCCGGTCACGCAACCCGCCATTGACGCGCCGTCCGGGCGCTTCATCTGGCCGGTGTCTGGACCGCTGACGCAAGGCTTTGGCCCAATGCCGAACGGACAGCGCAGCGACGGTTTGCAAATCTCCGCCCCTGAAGGTGCGCCGATCCGCGCCGCCGATGCGGGCACGGTCGTGTATGCGGGCAATGATTTGCCGGGCTACGGCAATCTCGTGCTCATCAAGCATGAGGGCGGCTGGATCACCGCCTACGCAAATGCCCGCCGCATCATCGCCAAGGAAGGCGCGAAGGTCGCCAAAGGCGATGTGATTGCGGAGGTTGGTTCGACGGGCCGGCTGAAAACCTCGGCGCTGCATTTCGAATTGCGGCGCGGTCCGCGTCCAGTGGACCCATTGCCGGCATTGCCCAAGGTCTAGCCGCTATTGGCGTTGCGTCCGCGCGTCCGGTATGACCGCGTGATGGGAAACGCCGCATGACTGCCCGCATCAAAGCGATGCTTTGTCTGATCATCGTGATCGCCGTGAGCGGCTGCGGAGCGCCTGATAGTTCTGCTTCATCGGCGCAAATACCGACGCCGATTGCGGCAAAGCCTGCTCAGGAAAGCGCCGCCTCTTCCGACAATGCGGAGCCAAGTGCGGTGGGTGACCCAAAAGAGGGCGCCTTCGATTTCTATGTTTTGAGTTTGTCCTGGTCGCCGACCTATTGCCTGGAAAAGGGCGATGCGGCCGAGCCCGCCCAATGCGCTGTGACGCGACCATTTGATTTTGTTGTGCATGGTCTCTGGCCGCAATTGGAATCAGGACCTGCGGAAGAGTGCGCGGTGGGCGGCCCGCGCCCGAACGCGGCGCTGGTGTCTTCGATGCTGGATCTGATGCCGAGCCCTGGCCTAATCCGCCATGAGTGGAATGCGCATGGCGCGTGTTCGGGCCTCTCGCCAAAGGCGTATTTTGCTGCAGTGCGCAAAGCGCGCGGCGTCGTCCAAATCCCGGACGCATTTACCGGCCACGACGATGCGCAGACCTTTTCGCCCGCTGAAATAGAAGCAATGTTCGTGAAGAAAAATACGGGTCTGCGATCCGAGGGCATTGCCGTGACGTGCTCTGGGCGTCGCCTAAAGGAAGTTCGAATATGCCTGACCAAATCGCTCAGCTTTCGCACCTGCAGCGAAGTTGATCGGCGCGCCTGCCGTCGGGATGAAATAACGGCGCCGGCATGGCGTGGCGGATGACCCGCATTGCCGGTGGCGATGCGCGCGCCGTTTGGTGAAGCAGAATTTACCACAAATGGGTGTGTACGCGGCATTTCGCGAGGGAGCGCTTGCCGAGATCAGGCTTTTTGCGCATAGTACGTAATGCGCGGGCGAGGTTGACCGCGGCGGACAGGAAGTGATTTTAGTCCAGGGCGGCTTTGATGACTGGCCCTCGGTTGAACATGGCGGTCTTCCCCACAATCAACTCACCCACATTATAATTTGCGACGGGATGGTCCTGAAGCAGCATGAAGCCGCAGGGAGCGGCGCGAGGTTCACGAGCACATGGCGGAGACCGGCACGGTCAAATTCTTCAACGGGTCGAAGGGATTTGGCTTCATTACCCCAGATTCAGGGGGAACCGACGTATTTGTTCACATCTCTGCCGTGGAGCGTTCCGGCCTATCAGGCTTGGTCGACGGCCAGAAAGTTGAATTCGACACCGAGCCGGATCCTCGCGGCAAGGGCCCTAAAGCGGTCAACATCAAGGTGACCGGCGAGGCCCCCGAAGGCGCTGGCGCTCCGCGCCGCGATTTCGGTGATCGTCCGCCGCGTCGTGATTTTGGCGACCGTCCTCCGCGCCGTGATTTCGGTGATCGCCCACCCCGCCGTGACGGCGGCGGCTTTGGCGGCGGCGGTGGTGGCGGTGGTTATGGCGACCGTGGCCCACGCCGTGAAGGCGGCGGCGGCGGTGGTTATGGCGGCGGCCCACGTCGCGAAGGCGGCGGTGGCTTTGGCGGTGGCGGCGGTGGTGGCGGTTATGGAGACCGTGCTCCGCGCCGTGATGGTCCCGGCGGTGGTGGCTTTGGTGGTGGCGGCGGCGGTCCGCGCCGTGAAGGCGGCGGCTTCGGCGGTGGCGGCGGCGGTGCTGGCCGCTTTGATCCGCCCCCAGCGTCAGATTTCGGCGATCGTCCGCAACGCAAACATCGCGACGAAAAAAAGCGCGAAGACAATGACGACGACGATTGGAATTAAGAGAGCAACCTGACGCAGGTTGCCGGTTCAAAAACTGAAAACGGCGCTGCTCACGCGGCGCCGTTTTTCTTTGTCTCATCTGCAAAGAAAAACCCCGCCGGAGAGGAGTGATCCGGCGGGGTTTTGCGTCAGGCGTAGAATCGGGGAGGGCGACCCTGACGCTGGTAGAAGGTTGGCGTCACAAAACCGTCAGCATCGACGCCACCAGCGGGTGGCGGACGATGTCGTTGTCGCGCAGACGGCAGACAGCAATATTGCCGAGCCCGTCGAGTTTGTTGGCGCATTCGGCGAGGCCCGACAGCTCTGGCAGCAGGTCGGTCTGCGCTGGGTCGCCGGTGATCACCATCGTGGAGTTCCAGCCCAGACGGGTGAGCAACATTTTCAACTGCGTGTAGGTGCAGTTTTGCGCTTCATCGATCACCACGAAGGCGTTGTTCAGGGTTCGGCCGCGCATGTAACCGACGGGCGCGATTTCGATCAGCCCTTCAGCCATCAGGCTCTTCAGGCGCTTCGGCGAAAGCCGGTCCGACAGCGCGTCATAGAGCGGCCGCAGGAACGGCGCGAGTTTGTCTTCGATGCCGCCGGGCAGGAAGCCCAGGTTCTCGCCGGCTTCAACGGCTGGGCGCGACAGGACGATGCGCCCGACCGTGCCGGCCTCCAGTGCTTCAACCGCCTTGGCGATCGCGAGATAGGTCTTACCGGTGCCTGCAGGTCCGATCGCCATGACCAGCGAATGCTCGTCCATGGCTTTCATCAATTGCGCTTGTCCGGTGGTGCGCGGCTTTACGGTCGCCAGATAGCTTTGATCGCGAGGCGCTTCTTCACCGGGGAATAAAGGATGCACATTGTTGCTCTTCGCATTTACATTTTCACGCTGGGAAACTTTGGCGCGCTTTTGGACTGAGCGTTTGGTCATGCATGTGCCTCCTGGAAGACTGCGGGCAGTCGGTATGGATTCCGGCAAAGAAAAAGCCGCGGGAGCGGAAGGCTCTCGCGGCTCAACATGCCGGGACGAATCAAGGAGGGGCGCGTGGGAGGCGGTCCGTTTGGACCGTCAAAGCCCGGTGGTTGTGCGCCGATGAGCGCTGCCGCCATGCTGTCCCTCCAGGACTCCGGCGCGAAGGCCGAAGCGCGAAAGACTCAGAAGCGAATCTCTCGATGTGTTGAGGCTAGCGGTAAATGCGTGGGGAGAAGGTTAACGGCTGCAGCGTTCCTCCCATGAAATTTCGGTGACAGAATCAGCGCGCCGCGGGGTCCGCTTTGACCATGGAGTTCGCGCTCCTTCAAATTAGTTGAACCAATTTATTCGCTTAGCGCTAAACTCGATTCCATTGCATCATGGCCACAGGACCGGAAGACAATGCCAATTTATAAAATCGGAGACCGCGCGGCGACTTTGCCGCAGCCTGACGCGGATGGTGAAAATTATTGGATTGCGCCGAACGCCTTTATTTTGGGCGACGTCGTGTTGAAAAAGAATGCGAGCGTATGGTTTGGCGCGGTGCTGCGCGGCGACAACGAGCCGATCGTGATCGGCGAAAACTCAAACGTGCAGGAAAATACCGTCATGCACACCGACCCTGGCGCCCCGCTCATCGTTGGGCCGAACGTGACAATTGGGCATTTGGCGATGCTGCATGGCTGCCAGATCGGCGAGGGCAGCCTGATCGGCATCGGCGCGATTATTCTGAATCACACCAAGATCGGGAAGAATTGTCTGATCGCCGCCGGCGCCGTGATTGGCGAGCGCAAGGATATCCCCGACAATTCGGTGGTGATGGGCGCGCCAGGTAAGGTCGTGCGTCAATTGTCGGACGAGGAGGCGTCAAGGCTGAGCGGCGGCGTCGACGGCTACGTCAAACGCTGGCGAAGGTTCTCCAAGGAAATGGTGCTCGATCCGAGGAGCCAATAGCGCGACCGCTTTTAACGGTGCGCTTGCCAGACCCCGCGAAGATCCACCTCGGCGCCCGGGCCCAAATTCATATAGGCCGTACGTTCGCGGGTCGCGTCACAGATAAACAGACGGTCGTCGCGGCCGAGCGTACGCGCCAGAGCACTGCGGGCGCTGGCGGCGGTGTGTGTGGTGCGCACCACCCAGGTCGACTGGCCGATGCGGGCGCTGGGGCCCAAAGTCAGCACGATGCGGGAAAATTCCTGCACGCCGCCGGTGACGAAATCAGCGCAGATAATCAGATTAGCTTCAGACGATTCGGTGACGATCGCCGCCGTGGTCCATTCCTGCGGCTTCTGAAACAGCGCGCTGAACGGCGCCGCTTGGCCGGCGGCCCGGAAAGGGCCGTCCTTGGAATCCGCCACCATGGATTGGTTGGCGACGCGGCCCTCAGCGATAAAGGCGCGCATCGTCGTTAAGGTGTAAGGGCCATAAACTTGGTCCTTAACCTTGACGAACCATTGATCAGGGCCGTTGGCCGGCGCTGGCGAGTTCATAGCGGGTCTTCCATTTGTCCCATGGTGTCCCGACAAGGGACGCCTAGGCCAAATCTGCAAACGACGAGCCAGGCGCCGCTTTAACGTCTATGATCATCGAATTGTGGCCTGAGACGGGCTCAGAGAATTGATTCTCACGTGAATAGCGCTCAGGAACCCCGTTCCCCGCAGGCGCTAACCGGGTTAGATCACCTTCATGGATCGCATCATCATTACCGGCGGCGCCCGCCTCAACGGCGAAATTCCCATTTCCGGCGCCAAAAACTCCGCCTTGAAGCTTATGGCGGCGTGTTTGCTGTCGTCCGAGCCATTAAGGCTAACGAACACCCCGAACCTAGCCGACACCCGTTTCATGGCGGAACTGCTGGACAGCCTGGGCGTAGAAGTCGACTGGCCGGCGGGTTCGGCGAATGCCTCATTTCGGGCTGCCGAGATCAAATCGACCATCGCGCCCTATGATCTGGTGCGGAAGATGCGCGCCACCTTTAACGTTTTGGGGCCACTTCTGGCGCGGGTGGGACACGCCACGGTGTCGCTGCCGGGCGGCTGCGCCATCGGCGCCCGCCCGGTCGATCTGCACCTTAAGGCCTTCGAGGCCATGGGCGCCGACATCCATATCGAAGCCGGTTACGTGAAGGCTGCCGCCTTGCGCGGGCTGAAGGGCGCGCGCATCGCCTTTCCGTTCGTGTCGGTCGGCGCGACCGAACACACAATGCTAGCGGCTGTTCTGGCGCAAGGCGAGACGGTGCTGGAAAACGCCGCCCGTGAGCCCGAGATTAAGGATTTGGCGGACTGCCTGATCGCCATGGGCGCCAAAATCGAGGGCGCGGGAACAGGCGTCATTACCATTCAAGGCGTCGAGGCTCTGAACAAGCCGACCGATTATATGGTCATGGGCGACCGCATCGAGGCGGGCACCTACGCCATCGCCGCCGCCATGGCGGGCGGCAAAGTGCGCCTCAAGGGCATTAACCCTGAATATGTCAGTGCTCTGACGTTCCTCCTGCGCGAAGCGGGCGTCACGGTCGATGAGCACGCCGATGGCGTCACCATTAGCCGCGATAGCGAGCGCCTGAAAGCGGTCGACGTCGACACCCAGCCTTATCCCGGTTTCCCGACGGATTTGCAGGCGCAGTTCATGGCCTTGATGGCGCTGGCGGACGGCGTCTCGGTGTTCAAGGAGAACATCTTCGAAAACCGCTTCATGCACGCGCCGGAATTGATGCGCCTCGGCGCCGATATTCATGTGAAGGGTCAAATCGCCACTGTGCGGGGCGTCGATCGTCTGGTTGGCGCGCCGGTTATGGCGACGGATTTGCGCGCCTCGGTGAGTCTGGTGATCGCCGGTCTTGCCGCGCAAGGTGAGACTGTCGTCAATCGCGTCTATCACCTCGATCGCGGTTTCGAAAAACTGGAAGCGAAGTTTGCCGGCTGCGGCGCGCAAATCCAGCGGGCGCGATAGGATCGGCGCGTAATGAGTATTCGGCTTAATCTCAAGGCGGAGGACGCGGAGGATCTGCAGGTCATCGCTGCGGCGCTGCAGGACGCGGTCATGCGCGCCGGCGATACGCGCTTCAACGCCAAGACACGCATCTTCACCGCTGTCTTCAATCGCTATCGCTGGGAAGACAAAGCCAGCAAGGCGCAGGGCGCGCGCAGCCGCGCCGGCTTGTCGGTGGCGGGCGTCTTGAAAGTGCAGGCGCAGAATATCAAGCGCACGCCGAAGGACGCCGTGGCGCAATTGCTGACGATACGGTTCGAGCCGTCGCAGGTCGCAGAAGATCCCGGCGGCGCCGTCATTCTGGAATTCGCCGGTGGCGGCCGCCTGAAGCTCGACGTCGAATGTCTCGATCTCTTGCTGTCGGACGTCTCCGATTCCTGGCGCGCCCGCGCGCGGCCCAATCACGAAGGCGGCGAAGCATGAGCGGCGCTTCCTCGGGGCCTTTGCGTTTGACTAGCGCCGCGCCGGATTTTTCGGCGCGCTTTGACGCCTACGTAAAAGCGCCGCGCGGCGAGGACGTGGATGTCGGCGCAGCGGTGGCGCCAGTGATCGCGGACGTGCGGGCGCGAGGGCTAGACGCTGTGCTGGAGCAGACGCAGCGCTGGGACAAATGGGCGCCGACGGCGCAAAGTCTCCGCGTCACCAAGGAAGAATTGCAGGCGGCATTACAGGCATGCCCGCCGGATCAAATTGCAGCCTTGCGATTGGCTGCCGAACGCATCGCCGATTATCACAAACGCCAAATGCCGCAGGATCACAGCTTCGACGATCCGGCCGGTTTGAAACTCGGTTGGCGCTGGACGCCGGTGGACTCTGCGGGGCTCTATGCGCCCGGCGGTTTGGCGGCCTACCCAAGCTCTATTCTGATGAATGCCGTGCCGGCGCGCGTTGCAGGCGTTGCGCGCCTCACGCTGGTATCGCCGACGCCGCAGGGCAAAGACCGGCCGATCGTCTTGGCGGCGGCGGCTATCGCTGGTGTGGATGAGGTGTGGCGCATCGGCGGGGCGCAGGCGATCGCGGCTTTGGCCTATGGCGCCGGACCAATCCAGGCGGTCGATAAGATCGTCGGACCCGGCAACGCCTATGTCGCGGAAGCCAAGAGGCGGGTTTATGGCGTGGTCGGCATCGACGCGCTGGCGGGACCGTCCGAAATTCTGGTGATCGCCGATTCCAAGAACGATCCAAAAATCATCGCCTGGGATTTGCTGTCGCAAGCTGAACACGATGAAGCGGCCCAAAGTGTTCTGATTACGGATGACGCGGCCTTCGCCGATCGCGTCGCGGCGGCCGTCGATATTTGTTTGCAGGAACTTGAGACCGGCGAACGCGCGGGAATATCCTGGCGCAATTGCGGCGCGATCATCGTGGTGAAGGATTTGCTGGCCGAGGCGCCGGCGCTGTCGGATCGCTTCGCGCCCGAGCACGCCGAAATTGCTTGCGATCCCGCCTTGGCCGATCAAATCGCCGCCAAGCTGCGCCACGTCGGCGCCATTTTCATTGGCCGCGATGCGCCCGAAGCGCTGGGCGATTACGTCACCGGATCGAACCACGTTCTGCCCACGAGCCGCACGGCGCGCTTCGCGTCCGGGCTGTCGGTGTATGATTTTCTGAAGCGCACCGCGATTCAGTCCATCACGCCGCAAGGGTTGAAGGCGATCGGACCAGCCGCCGCCTTGCTGGCGCGCGCCGAAGGCTTGCCCGCGCACGCTTTGTCGGTCGAGGCTCGGCTCAGGCGGGAAGACTCGTGAGCCGATGAGCGATGACTCTCAAAACAAGATCGTTGAGATCGATCTGGATGAAACCGGTCTCGGCGTGCCCAACGCCGACATCGAGGACGAGCGGCGCATCGCGCAGTTCGACATCCTGGAACAAAACACGTTTTCGATGGCGCCGCTGCAAGGGCCGTATCGCTTGCGCTTGTCGGTGCAAGAACAGCGCCTCGGTCTGCAAGTGACCTCGACCATAGACGGCGCCGAACGCGCCCATCAAATGGGCCTGTCGGCATTTCGCAAACTGATCAAAGACTATTTCATGATCTGCGAAAGCTATGCGAACGCCATTCGCCATGCCACGCCGTCCGCGATTGAAGCCATCGATATGGGGCGGCGCGGGTTGCACAATGAAGGCGCGCAGCTTTTACTGGAGCGCCTGGACGGCAAGATCGAAATGGATTTCGACACCGCCCGGCGTTTGTTCACCCTCGTTTGTGCGCTTCATCAACGCCAATGACGGGATTGCTGCGGCCGCCGGAAGCGGTTCTGTTCGCGTGCAACTTCAACTCGATCCGATCGCCGATGGCCGCCGCACTGTTTCGCGATCGCTGGGGAAGGTTCTGCTTCGTTGATTCCTGTGGCGTCCGCGCCGGCGAGCTTGACCCTTTGGCTGCCGAAGTGATGAACGAATACGGCCTGAGCCTCGACAAGCACCGGCCAAAAACCTTCGGCGAACTGGAAGACGCCAATTTCGATCTGGTGATCTCGCTAACGCCGGAGGCGCATCACAGCGCTTTGGAAATGACGCACACCATGGCGATTGAAGCCGAATATTGGCCCACCTACGATCCATCGCTCTGCGAGGGAACGCGCGCGCAGCGCCTGGACGAGTATCGCGCGCTGCGCGATCACCTGGAGCAGCGCATCAGCGAGCGTTTCAAGGCATGGTCGACCTTTGGCGGATAAGTCTCTAAGAGGGCCGGGCAA
>JBEVJO010000202.1:0-4282 GCA_040510175.1 Caulobacterales bacterium | reverse complement strand
GCTGGCGAATTCCATCGACACCTCGCAACCGCTGAGCTTCGGCGGTTCGACCATTCACGACCTCCATCCGGTGAATGGCCTGCAAACGGTGCCGCAGATTCTCATTCATTCCTCGAATATCGGGGCCGCGCGGCTGGCGCTGGATATTGGCGACACGATGCAGCGCCGCTATCTACGCGCCTTCGGCCTTTTGGATCCCGCGCCACTGCAGACCGGCGAGTCCGGCAAACCGCTGTTGCCTAAGACATGGCAGCCGGTGACCACGGCGACGGTCGGCTTCGGTCATGGCATTGCGGTGTCGCCGCTGGCGCTGACCAGCGCATATGCGGCTTTGGCTAATGGCGGTCTGCGCATCGCCCCCACGATCGTGGTGCGGCCGCCGGAAGATCCGCCTTTGATGGTGTCGGCGGTGTCGCCGCAGTCTGCGCGCGCCGTCGTCGGCCTGATGCGCGAAGTGGTGACGCAAGGCACCGGCAAGAAAGCCGACGTACAGGGCTATGAAGTCGCGGGCAAAACCGGCTCTGCGGAAAAAGCCATTGCCGGCGGCTATGATAAAAACCGGCTGCTTTCGTCATTTGCGGCGGTATTCCCCGCCAGCGAACCGCGCTATGCCGTTTTGATCCTCTTGGATGAACCCAAGGCGGCGAGCGGAGACGGCGACGCAACAGCGGCGCTCACCGCCGCGCCCAGCGTCGGCCGCCTGATCACCAGGATCGCGCCGATCCTCGGTGTGGCGCCTGTCCTTGCTGCGCCGCCCGCGGGTGTGGCAATCCAGAATGAGGAGGCGGAGCGGAGAGCCGGATGAAGTTGAAAGCGCTCGTAAAAGAGTCCGAGATGAAGGGCCTTACAGATGCGGGCGACATAGAAATCAGCGGGTTAAGCGCCGATAGCCGCCGCATTCAGCCTGGATTTCTCTTCGCGGCTCTACCTGGCTCGGCGACCGACGGTGCGAAGTTCGCAGCAAGCGCTGTGGAAAAAGGCGCTGTCGCGATCATCGCGCCTCGCGGCGCCATCACATCGGCGACCGTTCCGGTGATTGAAACCGACGACCCGCGTCTCGCCTTGGCGCTGGCGGCGTCGGCCTTTTATGCGCGCCAGCCGAAATTCGTTGCAGCCGTAACGGGCACCAACGGCAAAAGCTCACCCGTCGATTTCCTGCGCCAGATTTGGGCCTTCGCGGGAAAGAAAGCTGCGAGCATGGGAACGCTTGGCGCAATCGGGCCGTCCGGCGCCGTCGACCTCGGCCACACCACGCCGGATCCGGTGGCGATCCACGCAACGCTGGCGCGTCTGGCCGATGAAGGTGTGACGCATGCGGCGATGGAGGCCTCCAGCCACGGGCTCGATCAGCGCCGTTTGGACGGCGTGAAACTCTCCGCCGCTGCTTTCACGAATCTGACGCAAGACCATCTGGATTATCACCACGATCTGAACACCTACGCCGCCGCCAAGATGCGGCTGTTCTCCGAGTTGCTGCCCAAGGGCGCGCCCGCGATCATCAACGCCGACGCTGCGGAATATGCGCGCTTTGAAAACGCGGCGAACGCGGCCGGCTTGCAAACGCTGACCTGCGGCTGGCGTGGATCGTATTTGAAGATCGGCGAAATCTCGCCCAAGCCCGCCGCGCAACGTCTGGATTTGCGTTGGAAGGGCCGCGACATCCTGGTCGATCTGCCTTTGATCGGCGAGTTCCAGGCCATCAACGCCGTCGCCGCCGCCGCGCTTGCTTTGTCGCTGGGCGAAGACGAGGCGAAAGTTTTCGCGGGCATGCGCACGCTGCGCCCTGTACGCGGCCGCATGGAGCATGTCGGCGCAACCAAGGACGGCGCGCATGTGTTCGTCGATTATGCGCACACGCCGGACGGCCTTGATGTTTTGTTGCGTGCGGCGCGGCCGCATGCGCCGGGCCGCATCATTCTGGTGTTCGGCTGCGGCGGCGATCGCGACGCCGGCAAGCGTCCCAAAATGGGCGCCATCGGCGCGAAGTTTGCGGATGTCGTCATCGTCACCGACGACAATCCGCGCTCGGAAGACGCCGCAGAAATCCGCCGTCAGGTTCTGGTCGGCTGTCCGGGCGCCGAAGAAATTGGCGATCGCGGCGACGCCATTCGCTCGGCGGTCAATCGCCTGAAACCCGGCGATGCCTTGATGATCGCCGGAAAAGGTCACGAGACAGGCCAGATCATCAAGGGCGTGACGCATCCGTTTTCCGATCAGGATACGGCGCTCGATGCTTTGCGCGCGATCGGCGGCGCGGGGCTTGATCAATGAGCGCAAGCCTCTGGACATCGGCCGACGCGCAGAAGGCGACGGGCGGGCAGCTTACCGGTGCGGCCTGGAGCGCCAACGGCATTTCCATCGATACGCGTTCGCTCGCGCCGGGTGAATTGTTTGTGGCGCTGACGGATCAGCGCGACGGCCATGATTTCGTCGGCGCTGCATTCAAAGCCGGTGCGTCGGCGGCTCTGGTGTCGCGCAAGGTGGACGCCGATGGTCCCCAATTGATTGTGAGCGAGGTGCTGGAGGGCTTGCGCGGTTTGGCCGCCGCCGCCCGCGATCGCTCCGCCGCTATTCGCGTCGCTGTGACCGGCAGCGTGGGCAAGACAACCGTCAAAAGCCTGATTGCCGATGCGCTCGTGCATAAGGGCGTCACGCACTCTTCGGTAAAGTCGTTCAACAATCATTGGGGCGTGCCGCTGACTTTGGCGCGCATGCCGCAGGACTCGCAATTTGGCGTGTTCGAGATTGGCATGAACCATGCCGATGAAATCCGGCCATTGACGAAATTGGTGCAGCCGCATTTGGCGCTCGTCACGACCGTTGAGGCGGTGCATCTGGAGCATTTCGAATCCGTCGACGGCATCGCCGACGCCAAGGCGGAAATTTTCGAAGGACTGGTTCCGGGCGGCGCGGCGATCATCAATGCCGACAATCCGTATGCGGACCGGCTGATCCTGCGCGCCAAGGAAGCCGGCGTCAGCCTCATCGTGCGCTATGGCCGCGCGGCGGATTGCGAAGCGCGCTTGCTGGATTTCCAAACCGATGGCGAAAGCTGCGACATCGACGCCGACGTGTTCGGCAAACGGGTGGAGGTGAGAATCCCTGCGCCTGGCGCCTTCTGGGCCAATAATGGTTTGGCGGTGCTGGCGGCGACCGGCGCTTTATTCGACGGTGATTGCAGCGCCGGCGCGCAAGCCTTGGCGGAATTCTCGCCTTTGCCGGGACGGGGGCAGGTGCGCCGCATTTCCGCCGTTTCAGGAATTATCACGGTCGTGGATGACACCTACAACGCCAACCCAACCTCGATGGCGGCATCCATACGCACTTTGGGAGGGCGGCCGGTCGGTTCGGGTGGACGGCGCATCGCGGCCTTGGGGGATATGCTCGAATTGGGGGCGGATGAGGCGCTTTTCCACAGGGGAATGGTTGAGCCTATCGAGGCCGCGCGGCTTGATCTCGTATTTTGCGCTGGCCCGCGCATGAAGGCTTTGTGGGACGCGCTGCCCGATTCGCGGCGCGGCGGGTATGCGGAAAAGTCCGACGACCTTGCGCCGTTGATTGCGGGCGCGGTGCGTGGGGGTGATGTAGTGCTGGTGAAAGGGTCTGCCGGTTCGCGTATGGCGAAAGTGGCCGAGGCGCTGAGCGCCTTGGGGGCCGCCAATGTTGCGTCCGGATCAAATCCTCGGGGGGAGACGCGCTAGATGTTGTATTTGCTGTTGGAGCCGTTGAAGGAGCACCTGCATTTCTTCAACCTGTTCCGCTACATCACGTTCCGCGCGGGATGCGCGGTCGTCACGGCGCTGGTGATCGCCTTGGCGTTTGGCGCGCCGATGATCAATTGGCTGCGTCAGCGTCAGGGAAAGGGTCAGCCTATCCGTGAGGATGGCCCACAAACCCATTTGCTGACCAAGAAGGGCACGCCCACCATGGGCGGCCTGATCATCTGGGTCGGCTTGTTTATCTCGACCATTCTGTGGTCGGATTTGTCCAATCCGTATGTCTGGGTGGTGCTGTTTGTGATCGCCGCGTATGGCGGCATCGGATTCACCGACGATTACATGAAGGTGACCAAGCAAAAGCACGATGGCCTATCCGGTAAATTCCGCTTGTTCGTGGAGTTTATCGTCGCCGCCGTTGCGGTTGCCGTGATCTCGGCGTTGCACGCCGCACAAACGCCGCTCGGCCACGCTGATTGGGGTCCGCTGACGCCGATTTCGGAAACCATCGCGAATTGGGCGCCGCTGGCGCAAAATCCGAAGCCGGTTGAGCCGCACTTCCACAC
>JBEVJO010000201.1:0-5214 GCA_040510175.1 Caulobacterales bacterium | reverse complement strand
CATCCAGGTGATCGGCGATCGCTTCGGCGAGCGGCCGGTTCGCGTTGCAAGACATCAATTTCATGTGCATCGGCCCCGCACCGCCTGCCCACGCGAGTCTGATCGCGCGCGTCATCGCTCTGTAGCAAAGCATTGCCCGCATGCAAGCGCGCCAGCACGTTTTGCGCGATTAGATTGTCGATGTGGTCAACGCTGCAACACTACGGCCGATAGATTGCGCCCGTAATCGCCCTCTTGACGCTTCACCGCCCGGCGGTTTGAAAAGTATGACTTTTCTTCCGCGCAAGTGTCCTGCGGCAGGATATCGACCCGCGCCAGCCCCGCCGTCTGTAACCGTGCAGCGCAGTATCCCTTTAGGTCGAAATGCAGGCGATCGCCTTGCCCGCCTTTGAAGAAACGCTCGTTTTCTTCATCCGCGTCAGTGAATTGCGCCAAAAACTCCGGCCCGACTTCGTAAGAGGCTTGGGCGATACAGGGGCCGATGGCCGCCACGATGCGCGGCTTTTGGGCGCCCAGCTCAAGCATCGCGCCGATAGCGGCCTCGAGCACACCGCCGACGGCGCCCTTCCATCCCGCATGCGCCGCGCCGATCACTTTAGCTTCGGTGTCGGCCAACAGGATTGGCCCGCAATCGGCGGTAAGGATCGATAAGGCCAGATCAGGCACATTGCTCGCCATCGCATCGGCCTGTGGTCTGTCTTCGTAGCGTCCAGCAAAGGGTTCGATCGCAATCACGGCCTTGGCGCTGTGCACCTGATAGACGGACAATAATCGATCAGGTGAAAGCTCAAGCGCCGCAGCAATGCGCCGCCGATTTTCAGCGACCGCATCCGGTGCGTCCCTCGATCCAGGCCCAGCATTCAAACTCGCATAAATACTTTTTGAGGCGCCGCCTTGCCGCCCAAAAAACCCATGACGGATTGAGGGGACTTGCAGGAGATTCGATTGAATGAACGGCGGATGGTCCATGTCTGATGGGTGGCGCAATGCCGCCCTTCGGTCAACCGCGGCCATGCCGTATGCATGCTTATCACTTGCGCCAGTGCGGCAAGGCTTTAAGGTCACGCTCAAAATTAGAGGAAACGTCCCGCCTCGGCGGGCCAAAGGGAAATACCTATGTTTGTGCCAGGTCATCGCCTCCTGAGGACGCTGCGTCGCGAGCTCTCGGCGCTTTATCCCGAGCCGCACGCCGAAGCGTCCCTTGGCCAAGCCATGATCGCCACGGTGAAACTTCTGGAAGCGCGTGAACGCGGCGGTGCAAAACTGACAATGTCGCGCCTGCACGCCATGAGCGACGTCGCCGGCAAGCTCGCCGCCATTTCCCCAGGCGAAACGGATGCTGAACTCAAAACACTGAAGGCCGAGATCGAAAAATCGCAGTCGCTGACCTGCGCTGAAGATTTGGAAAGCGCACGTCAGAAACATATGGTCGCGATGGAGGCAGCGTTCAGCAAGCTCACAGCTTCGGCAGCGCTGGGCCAAGCCGAGCAGAAGAAGCTTCTGGAGACGATGGTCGCGTGGGAAGTCGCAGACCGCCGTCTCGCGACCACCGTGCCCGCGGACGGCGAAAAATCCGTCGACACCTCCATCACGCAGGAAAAGATGGAGCGGTACCTGCAAGACCGCTTCAAAGAACCGTCGCTGAAGATTACTGAATTCAAGCCGTTGCCCGGCGGTTTCGGCAAGCTGACCATTCTAATGGACGTAGAGGGCAAGGCGCTGAACGGCAAATTGGTGCTGCGCCGCGATCCCAGCGACGAGCCAACCGTCGATAATGATTGCCACCGCATTCGTAACGAATATCACGTCCTTCGCGCCGCCTTTGAGGCGGGCTTCCCTGCTCCGGACGCTTTATGGCTGGAGACCGGCAGCGACATACTTCCGGGCTTTGATTTTATCATCATGCGCTGTGCGCCGGGCGAAACCGGCGGCAATGTGTTCCGGTCCAAGGACAAGGTCTCGGATCAATTGTACAAAGTGCTCGCCGAAGGCATGGCGACCCTCCACACACTGCCGCCGCTCGTCAAATTGGGCGACTTGACGGATTCCATCCGCGCCGAATGGTGGGGCCTACCGATCCCGGAATCCGTAAGGCGCTACCTCCAGGGCTGGTTCGACATCTATATGGCGAACGCGCACAATCCGTCGCCATCGCTGATGAGCCTTTATGGCTGGCTCCTCGCCAATGTTCCGCCGGCGGAAGGACGCTCGGTGCTGTTGCACGGCGATATCGGCTTTCACAATATGCTGGTCGACGATGGCCGGCTCAGCGCGCTGGTCGATTGGGAGTTCGCTCATATCGGCGATCCGGCCGAAGATCTCGGATACGTGAAGAACATCATTGATGGCGCCGACTGGGACAAGTTCATGGGCTTTTACCGCGCTGCCGGCGGCGCGGATGTGTCGCCCGAACGGCTGCATTATTTCCAAGTGTGGGCGCATGTGCGCAATGGCTCAGCCTCGAACCTCACCATGGGAAAGTTCGACATCGGCTCACAGGAAGAATTGAAGCTCGCTTATACCGGCCACTTTCACCTCCCCCTTTTCCTGCAAGCCGCGTTCGACCTCATCGAGGCCGGCCCCGGCGGAAAGAAAAAGGAAGTCGATTACTAAACCCGAAGGATCAATCGCATGTCAGTCAAAGAAGAATTGTGGACCGGCGATCGCGGTCTGCCCACGGCGAGTCAGTTTGGACGCTTCACGGATGCGGACGAATTACTGCACCCAAAGGCCAGCATTCCCGGCGACTCTCTCACCGAAACCTGGGCCTATATGTGGTACGTTCCCGAAGAGAATATTTCGGCGATGGTGCATTTATGGGTCCATCCGAACCTTAACGTGGTCACCGCCGGCATCGGCGTCTGGCGCGGCCATAAGAGCTCGATGATCTCAGCCGAATTGATGGACGTGCCGACCTTTTGCTCGGCAAAGGATCTTGGCGACGGCAGCGACATGACATTCCAGAGCGGCCTGCGCGTGCAGATCCTCGAACCATTCAAGAAAATGAGGATCACCTATGATGATCCAGCGCGAAAGAATTCGGTGGATCTGGAGGTGACGGACTTTTCGCCGCCCGCGATGCGCGGCAGCGAAAACCACTTCGACCAGGCGACCTGGAACAAAGGCCGCATGACGCTGCGTGGCCGTTCCTACGAGGTCAACAGCATCGGCATGCGCGATCGCTCGTGGGGCCAATTGCGCACCGAAGCGCAAGTCTCGGGTCCGCCTTTCACCTGGCTCACCGGCTCGTTTGAGAAATCGCGTATTTCTTGGAATTTGGCCGCGTTCGATGACCCCACCCGCAATCCGGATTGGAAGGGTCTGTTTGACATCGACCCCGCACACACCATCCACGATGGCTGGATCTGGCGCGATAATGAAATGCTACGCTTCTCCAATGCCTGGAAGACCACGCGCCGCGATCCGGCGAATATGCGTCCGCTTGAGCACGACGTTCATTTCACCGACAGCAAGGGCCGGGATTACCACTTCACTGGAAAGGTGAATGCGTCCGTTCCCTGGTCCAGCTGGTGCAACATGCAGGCCTATATCTGCTCAACCGAATGGCGCTGGAACGGCGAGATAGGCTGGGGCGATACGCAGGATTGTCAGTGGAGCGACTACCAGCACGCTTTGCGTCAGGATCAGGATTACGCGCCGTCGCGTTGACCGCGATTATTGGGCTGTATAGCCGCCATCCGCCATATGCGCTGAGCCGGTGATGAACGACGCCTGATCGGACAACAGAAACGCCGTGACTTCAGCGATTTCCGTCGCCGTGCCCAAACGTCCCAATGGATGAAGCGTGACCGCCATGTCGATCGCCTCTTGCCCCGTGTTGTTGATCATGGGCGTCTGGACGAAACCGGGGCAAACCGCGTTCACGCGGATATTGCTCTTGGAATATTCCAAGGCGGCCGCCTTGGTCAGTCCAATCACGCCATGCTTGGCGGCAACATAGCCGGCAAGATTCGGAAGCGCGCTGAAGCCCATGACCGACGCCATGTTCACAATGGCGCCCTGCTGCTGCTTGACCATCGCGCGCAATTCATGGCGCAGGCAATGAAACACGCCGTCGAGATTCACCGATAATGTGCGGCGCCAGTTATCCAGCGGGTCTTCGTGGATCAAACCCACAAAAGAGCCGATGCCCGCATTGTTGACCGCCATATCGAGTTTGCCGAAGCGCTCGACGATCTCATCGACCAGGGCGCCCGCAGCGGCGTCGTCCGTGACATCGAGCCGCCGCGCCAAAGCGCGGTTGCCCAAGGACGCCGCGACGCTTTCCGCGCGCTCAAGATTGATGTCGGCCAGAATGACATCCGCCCCGGCGTTCACCAACCGGCGCGCGATGGCCTCGCCAATGCCCGACGCAGCGCCCGTCACCAAAGCGGTGCGTCCGTCGAAACCCGAAACGCCCTGTGTCATGGCGCAGCCTCCCTTTTGTTTTTGTATCCGGGCATTCTGCCAAGCATTGACGGCGGACGCCACTGGCGAGGCGTCACCGCATGCGATCGCACAAAAAGAAACGGCCCGGATCGCTCCGGGCCGTTCTTCTTGTCTTAAAAGCTCAGCTTACGCCGCGCTCTTCGCGTTGCGCTTGCGGTCATTCGGATTGAGGTAACGCTTGCGGATGCGGATCGCCTTTGGCGTCACTTCCACCAGTTCGTCTTCTTCAATCCAGGCGATCGCCTGCTCCAGCGTCATGCGCTTCGGCGGCGTCAGCCGGATGGCTTCATCCTTGCCGGAGGAACGCACGTTGGACAGCTTCTTTTCCTTCAGCGGATTGACGTCCATGTCTTCGCCGCGCGGATTTTCGCCGATGATCATGCCCTCATAAACGGCTTCGCCCGGATCGATGAACAAGGCGCCGCGCTCTTCGAGATACCAAAGCGCATAGGCGACCGCGTTGCCTTGATCGGTCGAGATGATCGCACCCGTGCGGCGGCCGGGAATTTCACCGCGCCAATCGCCCCACTCGTGGAAGACGCGGTTCATCACGCCTTCGCCGCGCGTATCGGTCATGAATTCGGAGTGATAGCCGACCAGACCACGCGACGGTGCGTGGAAGATCAAACGTTGCTTGCCGCCGCCGGATGGACGCATGTCCTTCATTTCACCACGGCGCAGAGAAACCTTTTCGATCACGGCGCCGGCGAAGTTTTCGTCGACGTCGATCGTGACTTCTTCGATCGGTTCGAGCAGCTTGCCTTC
>JBEVJO010000200.1:0-6062 GCA_040510175.1 Caulobacterales bacterium | reverse complement strand
GACCTAAAGCTGCAAACGCTGCCCGCACACGCTCCTGGCTTTCGCGGACGGCCTTGTCCGGCAAGCCGACAATGTTGAAAATAGATTGTCCGGCGTCCGATAGCTGCACCTGCGCTTCGACGCTTCGAGCTTCAATGCCGTCAAACGCAAATGTCGCAACATTCACCGCCATCGGCCGCCCGAAATCTTTTCCACAACAAGGAACTAGAGTTTGTACGTTAACGGAATATCGGAATAAAACAAGAACAAACATGATACAAATCAAGATTTTTTCGCAGTGCTTTAATATTTATGTCTTTTTTTCTTCAAATTGGGGCAGAAGCGCCACAATCGAACGAAATGGGTCAGGCCCTTGGATGCGCCTTGTCAAAGGCCGCCAGCAACTGACTGCCCTCCACTTCCGTATAGCGTTGCGTGGTGGAAAGACTCGAATGACCCAGCAATTCCTGAATGGCGCGAAGGTCGCCGCCATGCGCCAAAAGGTGGGTCGCGAACGCGTGCCGCAAAGCGTGCGGCGTAGCGCTGTCGGCCAGTCCGAGGCTCAGCCGCATGCGCTCCATCAGACGCTGCGCCGCACGCGGCCCCATCGGTCCACCGCGTGCGCCACGAAACACCGGGTCGTCACCCAAAGGCGTCACGGGAAGCAGCGCCAGATAGGCGTCAATAGCGTCGCGAACCGCAGGCAATAAAGGCGCGAAACGCTCCTTGCCGCCTTTGCCCATCACGCGCAGCGAGGCGCCCAGGGGCAGATCGGCGCCTGTCACCGCCAGAGCTTCGGAAATGCGCAGTCCCGCTCCGTAGAGCAAGGTGATCAAGGCCGCGTCACGCGCTTTGATCCAGGGCTCAGCCTCGCCTTCCAAGCCGGCGGTATCGATCAGCGACAGCGCCGCTTCTTCGTCCACGGGGCGGGGCGGCGGCGGTTTTAAACGCGGTCCCTTCACCAAAGTCAGCGCGTGCGCAGATACGCCCAGGCGACGGTCGCAAAAGCGCAGGAAGCTGCGGATCGAGGCCAAAGCCCGCACCAGCGAGCGGTCGGACAGGCTCTGCTCGGCATCGCGCCGCGCCGCCATGTAAGCCCGCAGATCACCGGGTTTGAGATCGGCCAAAGCCGCAACGCTCTCCGCGCCGCCACGATGCTTTTTCAAAAAACTGATGAACGCACAGACGTCGCGTGCGTAAGCCTCGAGTGAACGCGACGCCAGACGCCGCTCAAAGCGCAGCCAATTGAGCCATTGCGCGCAAGCCGCCTCCAGTCCGACCGCGGACGTCTGCGGTGACGGTGCAAGCGCCAGGTCCGGCGCGAGCGCCGCTGCAGCCTCCAGGTCTTTGAGAATCAAAACGGGCATCGCCGAAACGATGCCCGCATTGCATTAAAGCGGCGTTTGCGCCTCGAAGTTTGGCGCTATTCCTTGATGCGGCCCTGCCGCTCGACGTCGCGAATGCCGTCGCGGATGTCGATCAGGACAAACAAGAGGCCCAAAACGATTGTTGCAGCCAGCCAGCCGACAACCCCGCCAATGCCTGCGGCCGCCGCTGACGGCAATCCATAAAGCTGTTGAAGTTCAGCATTTTGGTATCCATACAACGCACCACCGGCGATGATCGCCAAGTACGCTAGAAACGCCACAAGGCTCATCGTGTTGATCACGAATGCGCGAAAGGCCTGCATTGATTTCCCTCCCGTAACGCTCCTCCCCGAGCGCAAGGCGGCGACCCTAGTATGATCCGCGCCCGGCGCCAAATGGTCACATTGATCAATCAGGTATAAAGCCCGCCTCGAATCATGCGCCGCGCCAAAGTTCTTTTCCCCCTGCCTCTGCCCGAGCCCTTCGACTATCTGGTCGAGGAAGGCATGGACGTGGCTGAAGGCGACATCGTCGTCGCGCCCCTCGGGCCGAACAAGCGGCTCGGCGTCGTCTGGGCGGTTGAGGACTTCGAAGGCCCTGTCGGAAAGATGAAGGCGATCGAGGAAAAGCTCGATTGCCCACCGCTCAGCGCCGCCGTCCGCCGCTTCGTCGAAACCGGCGCGAAATATATCTGTGTCGAGCCAGGCAAATTGCTCGGTATGGTGCTGCGCTCACCCGCCTCGTTGGAGCCTGCGCCGATGGTGACCGCGCTGCAGGCGTCAGGCCACGTCCCAACCAAGATGACCGAGGCTAGGCAGAAAATTTTGGACGCCGCCAAGGCCGCAGGCGAGCCGCTCGCCGCCTCGGAACTGGCGCGGCGCGCCGAGGTATCCGGTTCCGTGGTGGCAGGGCTGGTGAAAGAAGGTGCGCTGGAATTGGTTCAGCGTTCGCAGGACGCGCCATTCCCGCTGCCGGATCTGTCGCTGCCGCCAGCAGAACTCTCCGATGCGCAGGCCAAGGCAGTCGGTACATTGTGCGCCGCCGTCCATCGCCGCAAGTTCGAGGCGGTCTTGCTCGATGGTGTCACCGGCTCGGGTAAAACCGAAGTCTATCTGGAGGCAATCGCTGCGGCTTTAGCCGATGATCCGAATGCGCAGGTGTTGGTGCTGCTGCCGGAAATCGCGCTGACCCAAGCGGTGCTGACCCGCTTTGAAAAGCGCTTTGGCGTACAGCCCGCCGAATGGCATTCCGACTTGACATCGAAGCAGCGCCGCCGCGCCTATCGCGAAGTGCTGGCGGGACGCGCACGCATCGTGGCGGGCGCACGGTCGGCGCTGTTTTTGCCGTTCCCAAATCTGCGCCTGATCATCGTCGATGAAGAACACGACGGCTCCTACAAGCAGGACGAAGGGGTCTGCTATCAGGCGCGCGATCTGGCGGTTCTGCGGGCGAAACTGGAGAACGGCGCCATCGTGCTTGCGACGGCCACCCCAAGCCTGGAAACGCTCGCCAACGCCGAAGCCGGTCGCTACGGAATCGCGCGTCTGCCCGGCCGCCACGGCGCCGCGATTCTGCCCGACGTCGAATTGATCGACTTGCGCGAAGACCCACCAGAAAAAGGCCGTTGGATTTCACCCAAGGTTTTGCGCGCCGCGCACGAAGCGCTTGAGCGCAAGGAACAGGTGCTGTTCTATTTGAACCGACGCGGCTATGCGCCGCTTACCTTGTGCAAGGCCTGCGGTCACAAGATGAAATCGCCGGACACGGATTCGTGGCTGGTTGAGCATCGCTATAGTGGGCGTCTGGTCTGCCACCTCACAGGCTACTCGATTCCCAAGCCGAAAGTGTGTCCAAACTGTTTGGCCCCGGACGCCTTCGCGTCGATCGGACCCGGCGTGGAGCGCGTCACCGAAGAAGCGCGCGAACTGTTTCCCGAAGCGCGCATCGAAATTTTTTCCTCCGACACCGGCAATACGCCCGGCGCGGTGCGCGGCATTATCGAGCGCATGCAAAACAGTGAGATCGACATTCTGATCGGCACCCAGATCGTCGCCAAAGGCCACAACTTTCCAAATCTCACCATGGTGGGCGTGATCGACGCCGATTCCGGGTTGAAGGGCGGCGATTTGCGCGCCGGTGAGCGCACCTTCCAAATTTTGTCGCAGGTGGCGGGCCGCGCCGGCCGGTCGGAAAAACGCGGCCGCGCTTTACTGCAGACCTACGGTCCGGAACATGAAGCGCTGCAAGCTCTGGCGCGTGGCGACCGCGACGGCTTCCTCGCCATTGAACAGCGCGAACGCTCCGACATGCGCATGCCGCCCTTTGGCCGCCTGGCGGCGCTGATCGTTTCAGCGCCCGATGAACAGATGGCGCAATTGGCGGCCGAGCACCTGGCGGAAATCGCGCCGCTGACCGACGGCGTCGACGTCTGGGGACCGGCCACGCCGCCTTTCGCCGTCCTGCGTGGGCGTCATCGCAGGCGTCTGCTGGCGCGCTCGGACAAGGGCATCGATTTGTCCGCTTACACCGCTGCCTGGGTCAGCCGCGCCAAACTGCCAAACGCAGTGCGCCTGACGGTGGATGTCGATCCGTATTCGTTTTTCTAGCACCGCCAAGTTCAGCGCCGCCGGCGCGGCGCTCCGACCACAGCACCATGCACAATGCCTAAACGGTTAATTTACACAAAAGTAATGTGGTATCGCTCGCCAGCGGCCTTTCGCGCCGATATGGCTTGTCCCGGGCGGCGCACGGTGCGCGCCGCGCGTGGGGATCAACGCAGTGAACAGAGGCGCGGGACGGCTAGGCGAACTTGACGTCGCCAAGCGCTACTTTCCAAACACGCCCTTGATCCAAGTGCAGATCGGCTTTGGCCTTGCCTGCGCCTTGGTCGCCTATGTGATCCGGCTCGCTCTGGATACGGTCGCGCCCAATATCTCACCGTTTTCTTTGATCTATCCCGCCGTCCTGATCTCGACTCTTTTTGGTCGCTGGCCTTCGGGCCTTATCACCTTCGTGATTACATTTCTGTACGCTTGGTATTACGTAATATTGCCGGTGGGCTCTTTCGCCTTCGCCCATTCCGGAGATATTCCGCGCACCATCATCAATTTCGTCGTCATCTCGCTGATCTTGATTTTTACCGAGCTATCCCGTGCTTCCGTTCAGCGCGCCGCGGCGGAGCGCACGCAGGAGATCGCCGCGCGCGATCTGCTGCTGCGCGAAATCGACCACAGAATGAAAAACAATTTCGCCATCGTCGCGAGTCTGCTCGAATTGCAAAAACGCCAGGAGCCAACGGAATCCGCAAAAGCCGCGCTGTCGACCGCTGCCGCGCGCGTGCAAAGTTTCGCCGGCGCGCACCGCGCAATTTACGATCACGGCGGCGATGTCGAATCCATCGAGATGCGCGACTATCTGCAGACGCTCACCGACTATCTCGTCGGCGCTTTGTTTCTCAAAGACAAGGTAGCGCTGGAGCTCGACGCCGACGTCATGCCAATGCCGCGCGACGAAGCGGTCGCTATCGGCATTGTGCTGAATGAGCTCGTGACCAATGCGGCGAAGCACGCCTTCGTCGATGGACAGTCGGGCCTTATCTCGATCGAATTTCGCGCACTCGAGAAAGGCTGGCGCATGCACGTCACGGACAACGGCAAGGGCTTGCCGCCAAACTCACAGATGCGCGGCTTGGGCTCGACACTCATTGCGGCTTTCGCGCAAAAAGCGCACGCGCAAATCTCAAGCGAACGGCTTGAGCAGGGCGCGCGCTTCACTTTGTCCGGCAGCCGCAACGGCGCTGGTTGACGCCGGCTTAGTTTTTGAGGGACGAATCCAGCTTCGCCCAAACCTCGGAATAGTGATCCAGGTGCTGCTGCAAGGTTTTATAACCGAGCCCCATTGTGACGACGCTGACATGAGTGCCGCCCGCGTCTTGCCAGCGGCGCACGCTGTCGAGCGCCTCTTGGAGGGGAAGCCCCGCGGCGCGGTCGGTTTGCAAGAGATAATGCGCGCCAAAGCCAGCAACCGGGCGGCCTTCCACTTTCAGCAATTCCTGTACGCGCGTCCAGGCGGGCATGGCGAGATGCACGGCCGAAGCGAAAATAAAGCCGTCGGCCATTTTCGCCGCGCGCCGGTACGCGGGCTCAGCGAAGCCGCCACACCAAATCGGAATCTGCCGGCGCGGACGCGGAATGATGCAGGCGCGATCCATTTTGTCGAACTCGCCGTCAAAGCTCATCACTGGCTCGCTCCACAGGCGGCGTAGATAACCGATCTGCTCGGTCATCTTGGCGCCGCGCTTGTCGAAGCTTTCGCCGAGGGAATCGTATTCGACATAATTCCAGCCAGTCCCGACGCCGAGCCGTAGCCGTCCGCCGGAGAGCAAATCCACGTCCGTCGCCTGCTTCGCGACAAGCACAGTCTGGCGTTGTGGCAAAATCAGAATGCCCGTCACCAATTCGATGCGTTTGGTGATCGCGGCGACATAGCCGAAGGCAACCAGGGGATCATGAAACGGGTCCCTTTCGGTATAGGGCCCCCACAAAGCCGGCTCTCGGCCTTCATGGACCGCGCCGACGACGTGGTCGTACATTAAAAAATGATCATAGCCGAGCGCTTCAACATGACGAGCGATGCTGTCGACCGCTTCCGGATCGCCGTTCAGTTCGATTTGAGGATAGACCGCGCCGACCTTCATAATGCCATTCCCTCGTTGCC
>JBEVJO010000199.1:0-4226 GCA_040510175.1 Caulobacterales bacterium | reverse complement strand
CGATTGAATACGGCCTGATCGCCGCTTTGATCTCCGTTGCGATCATCGCCGCTCTGGGCACGGTCGGTGGCAACCTGACCACGACCTTCACCACGATCGGCACGTCGGTTAACTAATAGCTCTTGGCGTCCTCGGACGCCGGGTAAGCTGGCCCGAAAGCGCCGCTGGTCATGGACCAGCGGCGCAGCCGGGAAGAACTCCAGCCCTGGTGGGCTTCAAGAGGAAGACCGCGGCTCGCGGTCTTCTTTTTTGCGTTCCCGTACGCCGCGGAACAATCGTCCTATTTCTTCTTTTCCGACTCAACCGGCGTGCCGTACAATTCGAGCCGGTGGTCCACGAGCTTGTAGCCGAGACGCTTGGCGATCTCTTTTTGCAGGCGTTCAATCTCGGGGTCGATGAACTCAATCACCTTGCCCGTCTTCATGTCGATCAAATGATCGTGGTGAGTCTCGGGCATGCCTTCATACCGGGACCGGCCATCACGAAAATCGTGGCGCTCCAATATTCCGGCCTCTTCAAACAAACGCACCGTCCGGTACACGGTGGCGATGGATATGCGAGAATCGATCGCAACGGCGCGGCGGTGAAGCTCCTCCACGTCCGGGTGATCCTTCGAGGATGACAGAACGCGCGCAATGATCCGGCGCTGTTCGGTCATGCGCATTCCTTTTTCGGCGCAGATATTTTCGATTTCCATTGGCATGGACGTTCAGCCTGTAATTGCGGTTAAAAAACGTTCTACGCTTGAAGCGGCCTTTGCATCAAGACTGCGTCGACGAGTCCTTCGGCGCGTTGATAATAGCCCCGTCGCAGCCCGGAACGCATGAAATTTTGCGCTTCATACAGCGCAATCGCCGCCAGGTTGTCAGCGCCGACCTCCAAATGAAGAACATCAACCTGGTCCGCACGTAATTGCTCCATTGCGGCCGTTAGGAGTATAGCGCCAATGCCCTGACGCCGCGATTTGAGATGGACGGCGAGAGTCAAAATCTCGGCCTCATCGGCGACCCGCCGGATCAAAATGAAGCCGCGAGGCCCTTCGGCGCCTGTGGCCAGGAGGCCACCTACCCCCGCCATCCCAAAAAGCCCCTCGATCGTGGTCTTGGTCCAGGCATCTCCAGGAAACGCCATGGCGTGCAGTCGCGCCAAAGCGCGCGAATCTCCAATCGTAACTGGCGCAATCACGCGCTTTGAGTGGGCGCTCATGCCTGGCTATCCAAGGTGCGCCGCAGGTTCTTTGGCGGGCGGATATCGGGTGCCCGCAGGTAAAGCGGGCTTGGCGGCGCATCCGGCGCCGGCCGGTGAAACGCCAAACGCGCCACATCTTGGGCGTCCGGCAGATCGGGCCCTCCGACAGTAATTTCGCCGCCCACACCTTCGGCCAGCAACTCCGCGCCCGATCCCGCCAATAAAATTGGGCTGCGCGGAAGCGCCTTACGGGCTGCCTCCAGGCTGAGCAACGCCGGCGCCATGATCGGCGCGCCATTCCGAAACAGGGCTAGATAAACGCCTTGGGGCGCGGGAAAGACCCCCGCCCGCACGCCCTCGATTCCACCGGCCAACGCGACGGCTTCCAGCGCGCTCAAACCAATGCATGAAACGCTCCGCGCCAAAGCAAAAGCCCGCGCGAAAGACAAACCAATGCGAACCCCCGTGAAGGTGCCGGGCCCTGTGGTCACGGCAAGCCGCGCGATGCGTATATCATCGCCCGCCGCCTCCAACACCTCGGCGACCATCGCCGTCAGCCGTTCGGCTTGCCCGCGCTGCATGCGCTCAAACGCAGATGCGCGGATGCGCGTCCCATCGAACACAGCGGCCGAACAGGAATCGAAACAACAATCAATCGCGAGGATGCAATCTTGGTCCGGCACAATCACCGGCGGCCGCTTCAGGCTATGCGGCACGCCTCCTCAAAGCTCAGGCGCGGCAAGCGCGGGAACGGGGTGTCTGAGCCGTAGCCCACATTGCAAAGGAAATTGGACTTCCAACTGCCCATTTCCTTATCCCCGGCGAAAAATGCTTGATCGACCCCGGCCTGATCGAAGCCCGACATCGGTCCGCAATCCAAACCCAAGGACCGGCAAGCCAACATGAAATAGGCCGCTTGCAGCGTCGCATTACGCAAAGCGTGCTCAGCCTGCAGGCCCGCCGGCATACCCGCGAACATCTGGCCCATTTCCGGCTTTGGCGGAAACAGTCTGTCCATTTTGTCGAAAAATTTCATGTCGGTCGCGAAGATTACCACCCATGGCGCGGCCATGGTCTTGGCAAGGTTCGCTTCCATCACAAACGGCTTCAGCTTTTCCTTCGCCGCTGGGGAATGCACGAAATAAAAGCGCGCCGGCGACCCGTTGGCGCTGGTCGGGCCCATTTTGGTCAGCTCGTAGGCTGCCTTGATCAAGGTCTCGGGCACGTCCTTTTCGTGCCACGCATTGCGCGAGCGCGCGCTACGGAACATCTGATCAAGAGCGGCGTCATTGATTGGCGACGACATAAGCAGACCTTTCAGCCAAGTTGGGAAGTGATGCGAGACGAACGGTCGTCTCCGTCAGATGACGGCTTCGACGCTGTTCACTTCAGGCACGTAGTGCTTGAGCATGTTTTCTATGCCGGACTTCAAAGTGGCCGTCGAGGACGGGCAGCCCGCGCACGAACCACGCATCACTAGGCGGACCAAACCTTCATCATGGCGCCAGGAATGGAAGCGGATATCGCCGCCATCACGGGCGACGGCGGGACGAACACGTGTTTCAATCAATTCCTTGATCTGATCGACGATGTCGGCGGCCTCACCCTCATAAACGATATCCTGGTCCGCGCCGTCATCCGCAACCGCGGCGGCGTTCGCAGCGCCCGCCTCAGCCGAGGCAGGATTGGACAGGAAATAATCCATGATAGCGGCCAAGATAGCGGGCTTTAGATGCGCCCAATCGGCGGCTTCGTCCTTTGTGACCGTGACAAAGTCGTCGGCCAAATACACCCGGCGCACGCCTTCAGCCGTGAAAATTTCCCGGGCGAGCGGAGAACTTTCGGCGCTTTCCGGCGTCGGATAGTCCGCCGCGGCGTTCGCCAGAACCGTCTGACCGGGCAAAAATTTCAAGGAATGCGGATTGGGCGTAGATTCGGTTTGTATGAACATTGCGCTCTGAGCTCGGATTTGGCTGAGTAATTTAGTCAGGTATTAGATAGACTCAGATGCGCTCAATCGCAATGAGTGCATCCGATAAACTTACGGCGCTGATTTATAAGAATTACCGCCAAAAGCCCATGCACTTTTTCACATCATCCAGTACCGGCGCGGCGATAGCGGCGGCGCGGCTAGCGCCGTCCCGCAGGATGGCGTCAAGCGCCGTCTGATCCGCCAGCAAACGGCGCATCTCATCAGCGATCGGCGCGAGCTTAGCCGCAGCCAAGTCCGCCAAGGCCGGTTTGAATTGGGCGAAGCCCTGCCCGGCGAATTGCGCAACCACCTGCGCCTTGGTTTGATCCGACAAAGCCGCGAACAATCCAATAAGATTGTCGACTTCGGGCCGGCTTTCCAGCCCTTCGGTGGTTTCCGGCATGGGATGCGCGTCGGTCGTCGCGCGCTTCAGTTTCTGTGAGATCGTGTCAGCATCGTCGGTGAGGTTGATGCGCGATTGATCCGATGGATCGGACTTCGACATCTTCTTCGTGCCGTCGCGTAACGACATCACGCGCGCGCCCGGGCCCTGGATCAAAGGTTCAGGAAGCGGAAAAAAGCCCGGCGCGTTGAGGTCATTGTTGAACTTTTGTGCGATGTCGCGCGCCAACTCCAAATGCTGTTTCTGGTCTTCGCCGACCGGCACATGCGTTGCCTTGTAGGCGAGAATGTCCGCCGCCATCAGCGCCGGATAGGTGAACAGCCCCACCGACGCGTTTTCGCGATCCTTGCCAGCTTTTTCCTTAAACTGCGTCATACGGTTCATCCAGCCCATGCGCGCAATGCAATTGAAAATCCAGGCCAGTTCGGTGTGCTGGGGTACGGCGCTCTGGGCAAATACGGCTGAGCGTTTCGGGTCGACCCCAGATGCAATAAAGGCGGCGGCGGCCTCGCGAGTGTTGCGCGCCAATTGGTCCGGCTCGATCTTGGCCGTGATGGCGTGCAGATCGACCACGCAATAGAGGCACTCATAGCTCGATTGCAGCGCTACGAAATTCTTCAAGGCGCCCAGATAATTGCCGAGATGCAGGCCATTGGTCGGCTG
>JBEVJO010000198.1:0-3869 GCA_040510175.1 Caulobacterales bacterium | reverse complement strand
TGCTGGCGCTAGAGCCGGACGCGCCTTTGTTTCTGTTTTCGGAAAAAGCGCTGATCGCTCGCACCAAGCGCTATTTGAAGCACTTCCCCGGCGATGTTTCCTACGCGGTCAAATGCAATCCGACCGAGCCGGTGTTGAAGGCGCTGGGCGCGCTCGACGTGAAGACGTTCGACGTCGCCTCCATACAAGAAATCGAACTGGTCAGCGCCGCCGTGCCTGGCGCGACGCTGCACTACCACAATCCGGTGAAGTCGCGGCGCGAGATCGACAAGGCCAACAAGCAATTCGGCTGCCGCCGCTTCGCCGTCGACTGCGTCGAAGAGATCGACAAGCTGCACGCGGTGATCGGCGGCGATCCAGAGGTGGAGCTGGCCGTGCGCTTCGTACTGCCGCGCGACCGCTCCTGGTCGAGCCATGATTTCTCCACCAAGTTCGGCGCGCCGGAACATGAATGCGCCGGCCTTCTGCAGCACGCGCAGAGTCTCGGCTACAAGGTGCTGCTGACCTTTCACCCCGGCTCGCAGGTGCACGACACGTCTGTCTATGTTCGTCACATCGAGGCGGCGGCGCGCATCGCAGAAGCGGCGCAGATCAAGATCACGCGGCTGAACGTCGGCGGCGGCTTTCCCGCCAACTATTTGCTGCAGACCGCGCCCGAGCCCGAAGCGTTTTTCACCGCGATCGATGAGAGCGTGAAGAAGACGTTCGACGGCGCCGCGCCAAAGCTGGAATGCGAACCGGGGCGCGGCCTCGTCGCTGACTGCATGTCGCTGCTGACGCGGGTGAAGCTGGTCGCCGCCGAAGATGTCTTTCTGAATGACGGCGTGTACGGAGGTTTGCTGGAATTTCTGCAGATGCCGGAGCTGCGCCCCCCCACGCGCGTCTGGCGCGGCGGCAAGCGGCTCATCAGCCCCAGCAAATCCTACAAGGTGTTCGGCCCGACCTGCGATCCGATCGACGAATTGCCGCACCGCATCGATCTGCCGGAAGACTTGCGCGACGAGGACTATGTCGAGTTCGGCCAGGCCGGCGCTTACGGTTATGCCTGCATGACCAATTTCAACGGCTATGGCGGCCATCGCATCATCGCGGTGGACGAGGTGCTCAGCCTCTAAAACACCAGCGGGCCGTTGAAATAGGTCTTGGCGATGTGATCGCGCTGCTCGACCAGGATATCCGGCAGGCCGTTGTCCAGCGCCGCGCAGAGCGGACCGCCGACGTTCTGATAAAATTCCGGGACCGGACAGACGGCATCGCCCAAGGGTCTCATCAGGCCCGAAAACGCCGCCCAGTAGATATCGACGGCGGTGAGCGTATCGCCGAGCAAAAACGGAATGCCCTTGGATTTTTGCGCCGTCGCGCGCGCCGCTAGATTATTGATGATCGCGTTCATGCGCTTGCGGGCATGATCTGGCGGGATGTCATCGAAATATTTCCAACGCATGCCGCCGGGCGTTTTGGGACCCGCGGCCGTATCGTGCATGAGGAACAGCCGAAAGCACCAGCCCAGGCCGTCCTCGCCGCAGATTTCGTGCGAGAGGCCGAACAGCTCGATGCGGTGCGCTTCATCCGCCGGGATCATCGCGGGCGTCGGGGCCAAGCGCTCCGCAAGCAACAGGATTTCGGCCCAGCCGGCGCGCGGGCGCTCATCGTTCAGCACCGCCACCGGCGCGGAGTTGTGCCCGGTCCAGGCTTTCAGCGCATCGTTCGCCGCCATCGGCTCCTGGCCGACCGGGATGTATTCGATCTTCTTCAAATCGAGGATCACGCGCGCCGCCAGACCCCAGGGGCTGGGCACGCCCTTGACGAACGCCACCCGCAGACCGGACAGCGGGATCGCCTCCTCGACCGAAATGTAGTTCATTTGCGCTCGCTCCCATCCTGCTGGAACATTATTTTTCGTTCTTCGTCGGTGAAGGTGCGCGGTCCGTCCGGTACGTAGCCTTCCAAGCTGCTGACCACCGCCGGACGCTGCGCGATGGTCTCATGCCAGCGCTTCACATTCGGATAGTCCGCCAGATCGATTCCATGATGCGCGCGAAACATGGTCCAGGGATAGCAAATGATGTCGGCGATCGAGTATTCGGCGGCGATCCATTCGCGGCCCTCAAGGCGGGTGTCGAGCACCTTGTAGAGGCGCTTGGCTTCGTTCGAATAGCGCTCGATGCCATAGGGAATTTTCTCCGGCGCGTAATTGCGGAAGTGGCCGGCCTGGCCGACCATCGGCCCCTGCCCGGCCATCTGCCACATCACCCATTCGAGCACGGTTTTGCGCTCGCGGATCTCGGTGGGCAGCAGGCGTCCGGCCTTTTCGGCCAGATAGATCAGGATGGCGCCGCTTTCAAAAACCGGGATCGGCGCGCCGCCATCGGCCGGGGCGTGATCGATAATGGCGGGCACCCGATTGTTCGGACTGATGGCGAGGAATTCCGGCGTGAACTGCTCGCCCGCCATGATGTCCAGCGGCACGCGCCGGTAGTCGAGACCCAGCTCCGCCGCCGCGATCAGCGGCTTGAAAACGTTGGGCGTCTGCCCGCCATAGATGTCGATCATGGTTCCTCCGAGGTTGGGAGGAATGTTGCAATGGGGTGGCTTGAATGCAAGCGCGCAGGACGGGCGCGTTTCCCCTCCCCCTTGCGGGGAGGGGATTAAGGGGTGGGGGTGTTTCCGCGCGGCATGAAAAGGCTTGGCGGGATCTTCTGATTAAAAGTCAGATGCTCCAAGTTTCGAGAGGCGCACGCGGCTGGTCAATTCAATCTCAAAAAGTCGGTGCTTTCACCCCCACACCCCGGCCCTCTCCCCAGTTTGGATCGCTTGCCGATCCAAACCAATTTTCATGACCCGGCCGGTAAACGGCCGGGTTGGGGGAGAGGGAGAGCGCCTAGCTTTTTCGCGTTGCGCCAACACCGCCGCGCTTTCGCGCCGCGTTGGTTTCGTCTCAGGAAATGTGGAAGCCCCTACCCGCTTTCGAGCGCCCGCAAATACAGCGGCAGCATGTTGCTCGCGGTTGTGCGCGCCGCGCCGACCGTCTGCCAGTGCTCTTCGGCCAGCTTGGCTTCGTCGAAGACCGGCGCCGGGCCGCACATCGCGTTCAGGAATTTTTCCAGCCGCAACATCCGCCCGCGCCAGCGATGCATCCGCGCCGCCAGTTGCGCGGCGTGCAGATCCACATCCGCGATCACCCGCAGGATGGCTTCGAATTGTTCGGCGATGGGGCGCGGATCGTCGGCGTTGATCAGATGGACCTTGCAGCCCGCGCGCTCGCCGCGCCGTTTCGGCGTCCCGGACTTCAGCCAGCGCGCGTCATAGGGCGATCCGACGGAAAAGCGGACCGCCCAAGTGGTGGGGTCGTCCATACGCGGCAGCGCGGGTTTTTCCGTGGGGCGGCGGCCGCTGGTTTCCCATGAAGACGCCATGACCATGGGCTCATCCGGCGATGGCGGCTTTTGGAATTGCAGCGCGCGGATGAACACCAGCCGCCGCGCCACGCAGCGCATGTCGTGCAGCCAGCGCAAGGCGCGGTCATCATCCCAGCAACGAGCTGCGTAGCTGTTCTTTTTGCGAAGCCAGCATTTACAGCCGCGCTTTCGCACGCGAGGAAAAAACTGATCCGTAGTTGGCAGGTTTCTTCGAACGATGGGCCACATCGAAAGTAGCCTACATCCCGCTCTATTCCACAGATCCAGGAGCGTTCTTTGCGTTTCAACGCGGTTTGAAGCTGTGCTGTTTTCGAATGCGACACCCAGGAGCGAAGCACGCCTGCTTGTTCCGGATACTGTCGCGCGAATGCGAGAAGCTCTACATATGGCCCCAAACGCACGATTTCGAATTGCGGATCTGGAGAATGAGAAAGTCGACCTAGTTGCGCG
>JBEVJO010000197.1:0-4134 GCA_040510175.1 Caulobacterales bacterium | reverse complement strand
AGTCGAACACCAGCTTGGCGGCGCCCGGACCGGCGGCACGTTCGAGATCGATTTGCGCAACGCCGGTTGAAACAACTTCGCGGTAGCGCGCCCGCACGCGCGCGCCTTCCGCCGTTTCCAGGTAGACGCCTGTAACGTGCAGACCTGCGCCGTGCATGAACAAACGGCGGCCGCGTTCTTTCAAAACGACGTCGATCACCACCTTGCCGGAAAAGACCTCGCTTTGCGGGTCAATTTTCATATCCAGCGCATAGGCTTGAGGAACCACGGTTTTGGACAACTGGCCAACGGGCGCGACCGCATCCCCCTGCGGCGCCGGCCCGCAAGCCGCCAATCCCAATCCCATGAAAGTGAACACAAACAAGGCAATGGCGCGAAGCATGCGCATTGGGGCTCCCGAGCGTTGCAACGGGCATCCCGCGCCCGGCAAATTCAGACCGGCAGCTTTACCAGATGACGCGCACGGCGCCAGCAATGCTATTCGCCGCGCGCCAACTTGTTGCGCATAGGCGAAGGCCTGGCGCGCGTGCGGGCGTTTGACCCTGCAGCGCGCCGCTTCTATCGGTTGTCGATGACCTGGGTTTTATTTCCTGCGATTGGCGCGGCGATCGCGAAACGAGCGCTGTGATCACGATTGATCAACCATCTCTAAAAGCACGCTTGATTGAAGAAGCGCGCGCCCAAGGCTTCTCGCAGTGCGGTGTGGCGTCGCTGGACGGGCCATGGACGCATGGCGAGGATTTGCGCCGCTTTGTAGAGCTTGGCTTCCACGGCGAGATGGAATGGATGGCCGACACGCTGGAGCGGCGGCAGCATCCAACCTCGATGTGGGGCGAGGCAAAATCCGCGATTGTGTTGGGCCTCGACTATCCGCCGGAACACGACCCTTTGGCGGCGCTGCTGCAAAAAGATCAGGGAGTCATTTCCGCTTACGCGCAGAACGAAGATTATCACGACATCATCAAGGGCCGTCTCAAAGCCATCGCTCGCTGGCTGCAGGCGCAAACGCAGGAAGATGTAAAAGTCTTCGTGGACACCGCGCCACTGATGGAAAAACCATTGGCGCAGGCGGCCGGCCTCGGTTGGATCGGCAAGCAAACCGTACTGGTGTCCCGTCAAGGCGGCGCTTGGATGTTTCTGGGCGTGGTGCTGACAAGTGCTGTCTTAGAGCCCGATGCATCCGAACAAAATCATTGCGGCCAGTGCACAGCGTGTCTGGACGTCTGCCCAACCAACGCCTTTCCAGCGCCGTTTCAACTCGATGCCCGGCGATGCATTTCCTACCTCACCATCGAACATAAAGGCGCCATCGACGTGGAGTTGCGCCCGCTGATGGGCAACCGCATTTATGGTTGCGACGATTGTCTCGCCGTCTGCCCCTGGAACAAATTTGCAGCAGTCGGCCGCGAGGTGCGCCTGCAGACGCGTGACTCCTTGAAGGATTTAAGTTTAGCGGACTTGGCCAACCTTGATGATGCAGCCTTTCGCACCCTGTTTCGCAAATCGCCGGTGAAGCGGATCGGCCGAGATCGGTTTATCCGCAACGTCATGATCGCAATCGGAAATTCTGGCGATCAGGCGCTGGCCGCATCAGCCGAGGCGCGGCTGATCGACGAAGCGGCGGAGGTCCGCGCCATGGCGGTGTGGGCGCTGCAAAGATTGGCCCCTGACCGCCTCGCGGCTCTTGCGCCCGAGCATTTGCCGCGCGAGAGGGATGCAGACGTGCGCGGCGAATGGGCGGGGATTTTGGCGTGAGCGACGACATGTTCGAAAATGTGCCGCCGGAAAAACCGGCTGCGCCAAAGCCTGATCCGAAGCCGGATCTCAATCCTGTACTTCCAGTCGTATTCACCGCGCCGGCTCCGCCACCGGCGGCGCCGCCCCCAGCCACTCCGGCGCACCCTGAGCCGGAATTGAGAGCCGAGCCAAAACCCGCTGCGCCGCCGAAAGCTCCGCGGCAACAACGCGTCCCAAAAGAGCGAGAAAAATCCTCTTTCCTACCGCGCGTCTTCAAGTTCAGTGGCGTCGCCGCGCTGAGCCTGTTTGTGTTCAGCCTCATCTGGGCGCTGGCCTATCGTTTTGTGCCGATTCCCGGCACCTTCTTGATGATCGAGCGCGCCGTGCAGGGCTATAACGTGCGCCGCTCACCGGTCGCGTTGACGAAAATCTCGCCACATCTCGTGCGCGCCGTCATCGCCGCGGAAGATTCAAAATTCTGCAAGCATTCCGGCTTCGACTTCGATGCAATGAATATGGCGTTCGAGGCTGCAGAAGCGGGCAAAAAACTGCGCGGCGCCTCCACCATCAGCCAGCAAACTTCCAAGAACGTTTTTCTCTGGCAGGGCCGGGGCTTCATCCGCAAAGGCCTTGAGGCGTACTTCACGCTGCTAATCGAAACCTCCTGGCCCAAGCACCGCATCATGGAGGCCTATCTGAATTCGATTGAGTTCGGGAACGGCTATTTCGGCGCCGAAGCAGCAGCGCGCGGTTATTTCGGCAAATCCGCCAGCAAACTCTCGCCGCGTGAGGCCGCCTCGTTGGCAGCGATCCTGCCGTCACCGAATAAATGGCGCGCAGTCAATCCCGGACGCTATGTCGCCAAGCGCATCGGCATCGTGCAAAGGCGCATGTCGATCGTGCGACGGGACGGGCTCGACGATTGCGTCTACGACCGCTCCGCCAAAAAGAAATAAAAGCGCCTACTCGACCGCGCGGCCGGCTTTGGCTTCCCGCACTTTGCCGCGCAACACCAAAGCCGGAACATAAGCCGGGTCGGCTTTCAGCGCGGCGTTCGCGTCCGCCGCTGCGCCGTCAAAATCCCGCAGCGCCAGTTTGGCTTCGCCGCGAAGGCGCAAAGCTTCGGTATCGTTGGGACGCAATGCGAGCGCGACGTCCGTGTCGCCCACTGCCGCTTTCCAATCCTGCGCCAGCATCAAGGCTTCGGCGCGGTCCAGCCGCATGTCGGCGTCCTGCGGGCGCAGATTGATCGCGGCGTCGAAGCTCTTGCGTGCGTCAGCGGTGCGACGCGCCAACAGATAAGCGTGACCTGCTTCAGCGTAAAAAGATGCGCGCATGTCTTGGCTCGTCACTTCGCGCATACTGGCGACGAGATCGAGGCGCGCGGCCGCTTGATCGTAATCGCCCATCGCCAGTTGCGCCCGCGCCACGCAATGCAGCGCCAGCGCGCCGCCGCCTTCGGTGCGCCAGACGAGGCCGTCTTCATAGGCCTCCTTCGGCGCCTTATCGGCCTTGGCGACGCAGGCATCGTGGCGCGCCATGGATTCAGGCCCCATGTTGGTGGCGATGGTTTCGCCTTGACGCGGCAATACGATCAGACCATCCGCGCCGGTGTTTTTGCGGGGCAATCCATCTACGCCCGGAGGACTGTCGGGTCCGCGACCGCCATCCGTCGCCAAAGGCGACTCCGCCCGGGCCGGTACGGGCGCAAGCGCGGCGGCAACAATACAAGCACTCAAAAACGCGCCACCAAACCCCAGCGCCGATTTGCGCATTGCTTGCTCCTATCGCATTGACCATTCTGGGCTTAAAGCCACGCAGCACACGCGTCCACCACTCAAGCATGTCGAATTTGAGCCCAAACTTGCGATCAGACGCCGCGCCATTTTTGCTTTGTCTGGGATTTGGCCGGATCGCCGAGGCTCTGGTCCGCTTTCTGATACAGAATCCGGCGGCTGGCTGGCGCTTCGCGGGCACAACGCGATCTGCGGATAAGGCTGCGCAAATGCGCGCCCGGGGCATTGTCCCGCTTAGCCTGGATGGAGCGCTGGCCGCCGACGCTTTGGCGGAGACGACGCATATTCTGCTCTCCATTCCGCCCGGCGATGACGGCGACCCGGTCTGGCGCAAACAGCCTGCCCTCGCCGCCGTTGCGCCGCGCCTTCGTTGGACCGGCTACCTGTCGACCACGGGCGTCTATGGCGATCTTGGCGGGCGCTGGGCGTTTGAATGGATTCCGACGCAACCAATCTCAACGGAAGGAAGGCGCCGCGAACTGGCGGAGCGCCAATGGCTCAGCGCCGCCCAGCCCGCACACATTTTTCGTTTGCCGGGACTCTATGGGCCTGGACGTTCGGCCTTCGACCGGCTGCGCGACGGCACGGCGCGACGTATCAT
>JBEVJO010000196.1:0-5922 GCA_040510175.1 Caulobacterales bacterium | reverse complement strand
CCGAATGGTTCGCCTACGTTACATTCCCGGCCTTCGCGTTTGTCGCAGTTAAGTTCTGGGACCGTCCGCGTTTGGCCGTGGCCTCGGCCCTGGCCGCAATGATTCCGCTTTATATCGGTTTCCAAGCCATCACTGGAGAATTGCTCACGGAAGCGACGATCCGCTGGGGCGCCCTGCGCATCGTTCCTTGCTTTGCGCTGGGTTGCTCATTGTGGCTGTTGTGGCGGTCCGGCGCCGTGACCACCCAGCGCACCGCGCTGATCATTTTGAGCGCCGCCTTGCTGCTCTTGGTGGGCTTTACCACAGTGGGCGCCCCGGACTGGATGACTGTCGCTGCCTGCGGCGGCATTGTTTTCGGGTTGGGCGCGCTCGGCAGTTCGGGTTCGAAATTGCTGACCAACAAGACCTTCATCTATCTCGGCGAAGTCAGCTACGCGGTCTACATGGTGTGCGTGCCCTGGAAACTCGTGGTCACCGAGGGCCTGAACAAGGTTCTCGGCGTCAACCCAGAGGCTATGCCGATCGGCTGGTGGCTTGTACTCTTCGTCGGCGTGGTGCCGGCCGCGATGGTGCTGCACCATCTCGTCGAGCGCCCAGCGCGCACCTTCATGCGCACGCACGCGCCGCGCTTCGCGTCGAAGCCGGTTGCGGCCAAGCCCGCGGCAGGCGCCGTTTAGAGGTTGGCGTACAAGAGTTTGGACCGAAAATAGCCGCCGGGGCTCGCTCCGGCGGCTTTTTCGCGCGCAATGGCCGCGGACGGGCCTCCACTCTGCTCTTTCGCCCCGCGGCAGACGTGCTATATGCAAGTTATTCTTAGTTACGATCGGGGCCGGGATGGCGCTGATCCATCCGCGGGCGACCAGTACATGACCAGTGTGGATCTGCGCGTACCCGAAGCGGCTGATGATGGCGGCGTGCGCCTGGACGCGGCTCCGATCGGGTACCGCGCCACGATTGCGATGATCAGCCCCGAGGACGTTGAAGATGACGGCGGCGTGCCGCCGGAGGAACTCGAACGCCGTCTTCTGGAAATGGGCTTTGTCGAAGGCGCCCAACTTGAGGTTCTGCACATGGGGTTGTTCGGCGGCGACCCGATCGCCGTGCGCCTGAACGACACCCGCATCGCCTTGCGCAAACGGGAAGCCCGCGCCATCGCCCTGACGGCGGCGTCGGCCTGACATCGTGACCACAAACATCGAGACGCTGAACCTCCCCACGCCACGTGTGGCATTGGTCGGCAATCCGAATTCCGGCAAGACGGCCTTATTCAACGCGCTGACGGGCGGCCACCAAAAGGTCGCCAACTACGCGGGCGTCACCGTCGAAAAAAAGGAAGGCGTTGTTGAAACGCCGCAAGGGCGCCGCGCGCTCGTCCTGGATTTGCCCGGCACCTATTCCTTGCGCGCCCGCAGCCCGGACGAAGTGATCACCCGCGATGTGGTCTTGGGAAAGCAAGCCGGCGAGGCCAGCCCTGATTTGATCGTCTGCGTCGCCGATTCCATGAATCTGCGATTGGTGCTTCGCTTGGTGCTCGAACTGAAAGCGGTCGGACGCCCGATGATCCTGGCGCTCAACATGATCGACATCGCCGAAAAGCGTGGCCTGCGGATCGACATGGAGGGATTGTCGAAGGAGCTCGGAGTTCCGGTCGTATCCACGGTCGCCGTTCGCAAACGCGGCCTTGATGGGTTGATCAATCAAATCGACGCAAGTGTGCAGAGTCAGGCTGAGAACAAACGCCTCGAACTGGTGTCGCCCTGGCAGCATCCGTCCGCCGCCGACATCCGCGCGGGCGCCCGCGAAGCAGAGCGCATTCTCAAAGCCTATGTGAAGCCGCCTGAGCGGCCCGACACGCTGACAGATCGCGCGGACGCCATTCTATTGCACCCCGTTGTCGGCATTCTCACGCTTTTGGCGATCCTGTTCGTGATGTTCCAGGCGGTGTTTTCCTGGGCGACGCCCCTGATGGATTTGATCGACGCAACCTTTGCGTGGCTCGGCCAAAACATCGGCGCCATGCTGCCGGAGGGTCTGATCCGCAGTTTCGTCGTTGACGGCATGATCGCCGGCGTCGGCAGCGTCGTGATTTTCCTGCCGCAGATTCTGATCCTGTTCGCCTTCATCATCCTTCTAGAAGATTTCGGCTATATGGCGCGGGCGGCGTTCCTGATGGACCGCATGATGGGCGTGACGGGATTGCACGGCCGCGCGTTCATTCCACTTCTGTCCAGTTTGGCGTGCGCGATCCCCGGCATCATGGCGACGCGCGTAATCGACAATCGCCGCGACCGCATCGCCACCATTATGGTCGCGCCCTTGATGACATGCTCGGCGCGCATCCCAGTCTATACGCTGGTGATCGCCGCCTTTATCCCGCGCGAGACCGTTTGGGGCCTGTTCAATCTGCAAGGGCTGGTGATGTTCGGGCTGTACGCTTCCGGCATCATAGCGACGCTGTTGGTGGCCTTCGTGTTCCGGCGCGTTTTTTGGCGCGGCGTGGTCGAGCCGTTTTTGATCGAACTGCCCTCCTATAAAATTCCGGATCCCGCCAACGTGCTGCGAAACGTGTGGCAGCGCGGCGAAGTGTTTTTGAAGCGCGCCGGCACCATCATTTTTACGCTGATGGTGGTGGTGTGGTTCCTGTCGACCTTCCCCATGGCGCCGGAAGGCGCAACCGAGCCGGCGATCAATTACAGCTTTGCAGGCATGCTGGGGCACTTCATCCAGCCGGTCCTGGCGCCGATCGGTTTCAACTGGGAAATGTCGGTGGCGCTGATTCCCGGCATGGCGGCGCGGGAAGTGGCGGTGGCGGCTCTGGGCACCGTCTATGCGATCTCAGGGGCTGATCAAGGGTCCCTTGCGGCGACGCTGGCGGCGCAGTGGAGCCTGCCGACTGCTTTGGCCTTCCTGACCTGGTATGTGTTCGCGCCGCAATGCGCCTCGACCTTGGGCGTTGTGAAGCGTGAGACCAATTCCTGGAAATGGCCGGCGATCATGTTTGGCTATATGACGGCGCTTGCTTATATCGCCGCCTTCATCGTCTATCGCCTGGCCCTGAGCGCGGGCCTGTGATCACGCTAACGCCGTAAATTTGCGCGGCCTATGCGCTAAACCCAGCGTTGCCGGGAACCTTTAGCAAAATCATGCTTTTGCTCTCCAGTCCCGCTTCGGGCTATGGTCAGAGTACCGGACACGATCATCGTGTTTGTGTAAGCGTGGGGAGCATGATGGACATCCCGGCCATAATGGCGAGTGGACCCGTGATCCCGGTTATCGAGATCGAGTCCGAAGACGATGCAATTCCCCTGGCCCGGGCGCTACTGGCCGGCGGAGTCAAAGTTCTTGAGATCACGCTGCGCACACCGGCGGCTTTGGGCGCCATCAAGCGGATAAGCAAGTCCGTCAAGGAGGCCGTTGTAGGCGCCGGCACGGTACTGACGGCTGAGGATGTGCGCCGCGCTTTGGACGCTGGCGCTCAATTTGCGATTTCGCCCGGCCTGACCATCGACATCGCCGAAGCCTGCGCTGACGGCGGCCTGCCGCTGCTGCCCGGCGCGGTGACCGCGACTGAACTCATGCTGGGCCGTAAACACGGCTTCCGAAACTTCAAATTCTTTCCGGCAGCCAGCAGCGGCGGCGCGGCGGCGGTGAAAGCATTCGCCGGACCGTTTGCCGATTTAAAGTTTTGCCCCACCGGCGGCATCAATCCCGACAATGCGGGGAGCTATTTGAGCCTCCCCAATGTTCCTTGCGTCGGCGGCTCCTGGCTTGCGCCCAAGGATCTGGTTGCATCCAAGGACTGGGATGCGATCACCGACCTCGCCCTTAAAACGCAGAGCTTGCGCGCATGAGCCTTCCCCAATCGTTTGTTCTGTGCGGCGCCACCGGCGACCTCGCTGCCCGGATGCTGTTGCCATCCTTATACCATTTACGGCGTGAGGGTCTGACCGACCCCGCCATGCCGATCGTCGCGAACGGGCGATCGAAACTGTCTCGGGAAGAGTTTGAGCAAACGGCGTTGGATGCGTTGTCCAAGCATGTTCGACCTGAACATTACGACGCCGACGCGGCGCACGATTTCGCCAAGACGATCACCTTTGTTGCCGGCGATTCCACCAAAGCCGACTGCGTCTCGGCCATGGCGAAGGCGGCGGGCATCGATAAGGGCAGGCAAGCGAACTTCTACCTCTCCGTCGCGCCCAGCCTGTATCCGCGTATCGTCGACGCCATGGGCGCGTCCGGCGCCATCACACCCTCAACGCGGGTCGCCTTGGAAAAGCCGATCGGCGTGGACTATCAGAGCAGCATCGCCACCAATGACGCCCTCGCCCGCGTCTTCACCGAAGAGCAGACGTTCCGCGTCGATCACTATCTCGGCAAGGAGACGGTGCAGAACCTGCTGGCGTTGCGCTTCGCCAACGCGATGTTCGAGCCTTTGTGGAACGCGCAGAGCATCGCACAGGTCCAGGTTACAATCGGCGAAACGTTAGGCGTTGAAGGCCGCGCCGATTATTACGATTCCATGGGCGCGTTGCGCGACATGATGCAAAACCACCTTTTGCAACTGGTGGCGCTGATCGCGATGGAGCCGCCGTCGGACATGGACCCGTCTTCCGTGCGCAACGAAAAGGTGAAGGTGCTGCGGTCGCTGCGCCGGATCGGCGCGGAGGATGTCGAATCCAAAACGGTCTTCGGCCAATATGCCGCCGGCGCCGTCGACGGCAAACCGGCGCAGAGCTATCGCGATGACGGCGGCGCGCCGAATGCGCACACCTTCGTCGCGGTGCGCGCGGAGATCGACAATTGGCGCTGGGCGGGAACGCCCTTTTACCTGCGCACCGGCAAGCGGCTCGCTGAGCGCCGCACCGAAATCTACATCGAGTTCAAACAGGCGCCGCACAACATCTTTCAATCGCGCGACAACGCTAATCACGGCGCACACCTCTCGCCCAACGCTTTGGTCATTCACTTGCAGCCCGGCGAAGGCATTGAACTTTGCATGATGGTGAAGGAGCCCGGCCTTGACCGCGACGGCGTCCGTTTGCGCCAGGTGGGCTTGGACATTTCGCTGTCCGAGGCCTTCGCCGAAAAGCGCCGCCGCATCGCCTATGAACGCCTGCTGCTTGATATGTTCGCCGGCAATCAGACCCTGTTCGTGCGGCGTGACGAAGTTGAAGCGGCCTGGGCCTGGGTCGACGGCATCGCCGCCGGCTGGCAAGCGCGGGGTATGAACCCTAAGCCCTATGCGTCCGGCTCCTGGGGACCGAGCGCATCCATCGCGTTGCCCGAGCGTTTTGGACATTCCTGGCACGAATAGCGGCCGTGAGTGAGAGACATGACAGCAAGCGGCCATCTGGAATTTGTTGAACGGCTAAGCTTGGACGACATCGCCCAGCAATTGGCGGTCGATGTCGCGGCAGCGCTCGCGGCGGCTGTCGATTCTAAAGGCGGCGCGTCAATCGCCGTTCCGGGCGGCTCAACCCCTCTGCCATTTTTTCTGGCGTTGTCGGCGCATCCCATTGATTGGAGCAAAGTGCGCGTCACTTTGACCGACGAGCGCTGGGTTTCGGCGGACGCCGAACAGAGCAACGCGCGATTGGTGCGCGAGGGGCTGCGTGGACCCGCTGCGAAGGCGGTGTTCGCGCCGCCACAAACCCTGCACACATCGCTCAATGACGCCGCCAGCGCTTGGGATGCGGATTTGCGCGCCGCGCCGCCTTTTGATCTTGTGGTGCTCGGTATGGGCGATGATGGCCATTTTGCCTCGCTGTTTCCCGGCGGCGCAGATCTGGCGCGCAATCTCGATCCGCAGAGCGAGGCGTTTGCGGTGGCTGTGCCGGACCGCGATCCACCGCGCCTCAGTCTTACACTCAGCGCCATTCTTAAGGCGGAGCGAGTCTGCCTGCTGATCGCGGGCGAACA
>JBEVJO010000195.1:0-11386 GCA_040510175.1 Caulobacterales bacterium | reverse complement strand
CGGCTGATATTCTTATGACGCCGCTCGCGAACGCGCTGGCGGCGCAGGGACATCACATCGGGCGGTTTAAGACCACCGCCGATTTTCGGGCGCAGCCGGACGCTTTGCGCAAGTCCGACGTGATCGTTACCCTCGACGTAATTGACCGCGCGATCTTAAGGCAGGCCCCGAATTTGCGCGCCCTCGTCTCGCCCGCGACCGGCACCGAGCATCTGGACGAAGCCGCCGCCACCGAGCTCGGGGTTCTGGTCGTTAACGGACAAATCCCGGAGAACTCCTTCAGTATGTCCGAGGCGGCGGCGCTGTTCATTCTGGCCGCCCTTTATGATCTCAACGGCGCTCAAGACCTGCTTTGCCGGCCGGCCGGCGATACGAGGCGGCCGCATCGGCCCCGCATGCTGATGGGCAAAACCGTCGGGCTGATCGGGTTTGGACAGATCGCACAAGGCCTGGCCCTGCGGCTCAGCACCTGGGGCGTCTCGATGCTGGCGGCGGTGCGGACTCCCCGCCCACTCCCGGATTATGTTAGAGCCGCGCCGCTTGAAACCTTGCTTGTCGAAAGCGACGTCGTCGTCGTGCTGACGCCGTTTACGGACGAAACGCGCGGCATGCTCTCGCCGGAGCGGCTCGCGCTGATGAAAGAGGACGCGGTCTTCGTAAACGTCGCGCGCGGCGGCATCGCCGATGACGACGCCCTCGCCGCCTTGGCCAAAGCGCGCCCGAATATGCGGGTGGCCTTGGACGTATTCTCCCCCGAACCGTTGCGCATTAACAGCCCGCTGCGGGATTTGCCCAACGCGATTCTTACGCCGCACGCGATCGGCAACACGGCGGAGCTATTCTCACGACTGCCCGTGGCGATGCTGGAAAACATTCAGCGGCTGCTGAAAGGAGAATTGCCGGACTGCATCCGCAATCCGGCAATCATCGATTCTTGGCTGAGGCGCTGGCGCAGCTAAAACCTTAGACTTCGACGTCCGAGGTCTTCGCCGTTTCGCCGGCAGGCCGGTCGCGTTTTGGCTCTTCGGGGAAGAATTGGAAGGTCAGCTTGCCGTCATCGGCCGGATCGATGTCGACCTTGACGATGCCGCCATTCTTCAACGAGCCGAACAGGAGTTCTTCCGCGAGCGGCTTCTTGACCGATTCCTGGATCACGCGGCCGAGCGGACGCGCGCCAAACTCTTCGTCATAGCCCTTGCGCGACAGCCAGGCCCGCGCTGCGTCGGTCATTTCGATCGACACGTTGCGGTCGGCCAATTGCGCTTCCAGCTGCAGCACGAATTTATCGACCACGCGGCCGATCGTTTCAGGCGACAGACGGCTGAACGGAACCACCGCGTCCAGGCGATTGCGGAATTCCGGGGTGAACAGACGCTCGATCGCGGCGGTGTCTTCGCCTTCCCGTTTCGCCCGGCCAAAGCCGATCGAGTTCTTCGCAGCGTCGGAGGCGCCGGCGTTCGTGGTCATGATCACGATCACGTTCCGGAAATCCACCTTCTTGCCGTTCGCGTCAGTCAGCGAGCCGTGATCCATGACCTGCAACAAGATGTTGAAGATCTCGGGGTGCGCCTTTTCGATTTCGTCGAGCAGCAGCACGCAATGCGGATGCTGATCGATGGCGTCGGTGAGCAGACCGCCTTGATCATAGCCGACATAGCCCGGAGGCGCGCCGATCAAACGGCTGACCGTATGCCGCTCCATATATTCGGACATATCGAAACGCGTGATTTCGATGCCCATGATGGAGGCAAGCTGACGCGCGACTTCGGTTTTGCCGACGCCGGTCGGGCCGGAGAACAGATATGAGCCGATCGGCTTTTGCGGATCGCGAAGCCCTGCCCGCGCCATTTTAATGGCGGTGGACAAAGCGGCGATTGCGGCATCCTGACCGAACACAACGCGGCGCAGATCGTCTTCCAAGTTGCGCAGCGCCTCGGTGTCGGAATGCGAAACCGATTTGGGCGGGATGCGCGCCATTTTCGCGATAACGGTTTCCACGTCCTCGACGTCGATGACGTTCTTCCGTTGCGCCTGCGGCACAAGCATCTGGCTGGCGCCGGTTTCGTCGATCACGTCGATCGCCTTGTCCGGCAGCTTGCGGTCGTTGATGTATTTGGCCGACAGCTCCACCGCCGCCTTCACCGCATCATCGGTGTAGGTGACTTTGTGGAATTCTTCGAAATACGGCTTCAGACCCTGCAGGATTTTGATCGCATCCGGCACCGTCGGTTCGTTGACGTCGCTCTTCTGGAACCGGCGCACCAGAGCGCGGTCCTTTTCGAAGTGCTGGCGATATTCCTTGTAGGTCGTCGAGCCCATGCAGCGCAGCGAACCGGATTGAAGCGCGGGCTTCAAAAGGTTCGACGCGTCCATGGCGCCGCCGGAGGTGGCGCCGGCGCCGATCACTGTATGGATTTCGTCGATGAACAGGATCGCCTTCGGCTGGTTCTCGAGTTCCTTGACGACTTGCTTCAAGCGTTCTTCAAAATCGCCGCGATAGCGGGTTCCGGCGAGCAACGCGCCCATATCCAGCGAGAAGATCGTGGCGTCCGCCAAAACTTCCGGCACATCGTTTTCGATGATCTTGCGCGCCAACCCTTCCGCGATCGCGGTCTTGCCGACGCCCGGATCGCCAACCAACAGCGGGTTGTTCTTTTGCCGGCGGCAAAGAATTTGGATCGCGCGTTCCACTTCGGGCAACCGCCCAATCAAAGGATCGACCCGACCCTTCTTGGCCTTCTCGTTGAGATTGACGCAATAGGCCTGCAGCGCTTCGTTCTCGCCTTTGCCTTTGGGCGTGGTGGTCGCAGCGCTTTCGTCGGCGCCGCGCACAGGCCGCTGTTGATTCAGGCCCGGCTTCTTGGCGATGCCGTGCGAGATGAAGTTCACCGCGTCGTAGCGGTTCATGTCCTGCTCGCCGAGGAAATAAGCCGCGTGGCTTTCGCGCTCGGAGAAAATTGAGACGAGTACGTTCGCGCCGGTCACTTCATGACGGCCAGAACTTTCGACATGAATGATCGCGCGCTGCAGCACCCGCTGGAAGCCGGCGGTCGGCCGCGCTTCATCGTCAGAATCGACAACAAGATTGTCGAGTTCTTCGTCGAGATATTTCACTAGGTCCGCGCGCAATTTGTCGAAATCGACCTTGCACGCCGTCATCACCTGAGCGGCGTCTTCGTCATCGACAAGCGCCAGCAGCAAATGCTCAAGGGTTGCGTATTCGTGCCGGCGATCGTTCGCAAAACCGAGCGCGCGGCGTAATGCGGATTCAAGACTCTTGGAGAGTGCGGGCACCAGCTATTCCTTCTCCATCGTGCATTGCAGCGGATGTTCATTCCGCCGTGCAAGATCTAAAACCTGCGCCACCTTGGTCTCGGCGACTTCATAGGTAAAAACCCCACACACTCCTACGCCATGCTGGTGCACATGCAGCATGATGTTTGTCGCCTCCTCCCGAGACTTATTGAAAAACCGCTCCAGAACATAAACGACGAATTCCATCGGCGTGTAATCGTCATTCAAGATTAGAACACGATATAGGGATGGCTTCTGCGTTTTTGCGCGCGTGCGCGTTACGACGCCGCTTTCGCGTCCCGGATCGTCATTATCTTCGCGATCGCTCATTATTTGCGCACACACTCCGCGCGCCGACGATTCCCGGCTCCGCACCTATTACATAAGCAAACCGGCCGCCGATGGAAGAGCGGGTTTACGCTCACGCTGAAAACCTTGACTGTGGCCGATTAAATCCGCGCAAAACCCTATCCCAGAACGCACAAAACCCGCCGCAACGCCTATATGGGCGATGGGCGGGTTCTGAGAAGAGGACGGCCCTCCGATTAGGAGGAGCGACGCTTTTAGCGAGCCGGCTGGAACATGCTGGCGACGGCAGTCGCGCGCTCGTTCAATGGCTTGATCGCGTCCTTGGTCACGGTTTGAGCAAAATCGCTGAGCTTGGTCATTTCAGCGACATAAGAGTCGAAGGACGATTTCGCATAGGCGGTTTGGATGTCGACGATTTCTTTCAGGCTCTTGGCGCCGGAAAGCGACTTCGCGGCGGCGACGCCCGATTCCATCGACTTTTTCGCGTACGCCATCACTTGGCCATTCAGCGCTTCAACGCCGCGGCTGGCGACGGTTGCGCTCTCAACCCAAGCATCAAAAGCTTGTTTAGAAACAGAATTCATTTCGGCAAATGCGGTCATCGAACGGGAAAATCCTTCTTTTACGGCTTCGTTGGTCGTTGCGGTGGCTTCTTCAACGATTTGCTTCGCACGGGTGGTTCCGGTGGTCTTGGTGGCTGCCATGATGTAAATGTCCTCTTCCGAAGGAATGTTGATAAGTTCTGCCAATTCAGCAGATTATCGGCGTTCCCGGGCGCTTTCCCGCAGCCGCCGACTCAAAAGCAATCGCGCTCCATGTCGCATTTGATAATATGCTGCAGATGCGAAGTCAATAAGTTTTTGCTGCGATGCACAAAACCCTAGGGTTGAACTTTAACCAAGCTCGCGGCACACATTACCTCGTTGCACATGCATCTGATTGCATATGTGGTGTGCGCTCGCCAAAATTTGGGCGTGAATCTGTGTTCAAAGCGTATTCATCGAGTTTTTGTTAGCTTCCGTTTACCCTTAGGAAATTTGCTCGGCCTATTATTTGCTTTAGGCCGATAATGATTCTTTGAAGGATTTCATCGTGAGCGACGCCAAAGGCCGCGGTTTCAGAATTGCTTTCACGACGGCAATGACTGCTGCGCTAGTGTTTTCCGCCGCGGATCCGGCGGATGCGGCGCGCCGCAAAAAACGTGTCCATTATAAGCCTCAGCCCGAGCGCTTGGCGATTATCGCCATCGACGCGGACACCAATGAGGTTTTGACGTCGAAATTCGCCGACGAAAAGCGGCACCCCGCGTCCCTGACCAAGGTCATGACGCTTTATATGCTGTTCGACCAGGTCGATGCCGGAAAGCTCAAACTGACGGATCGCATCCCTATTTCGCTGAATGCTTCGCGTCAGGCCCCAACAAAATTGGGCGCGCCGGCTGGCTCAACGATATCGGTAGAGGAAGCGATCAACGCTCTTGTGATCCAGTCCGCCAACGATGTGGCGACGGCGGTCGCCGAAAAGATCGGCGGCACTGAAAGCAAGTTCGCGACGATGATGACATCGCGCGGCCGCGAGATTGGCCTCGAAAAGACTGTGTTCGTGAACGCGTCCGGTTTGCCTGATGTGCGTCAAATCACAAGCGCGCGAGACATCGCCACGCTGAGCCAAGCGATCATGACCGACCACCCGGGCATGTATAAATATTTCAGCGCCACTGAAATGGTTTACGGCCCAGCGCACTTCCGCAATCACAACAAGCTGCTCGGCCGCATCGAGGGCGTGGACGGCATCAAGACCGGCTACACCCGCATGTCCGGCTTTAATTTGTCGACGTCCGCAGTCCGCGATGGCCACCGCGTCATCGCCGTGGTGCTCGGCGGACAAACAGCGCGCAGCCGCGACACGAAAATGCAGACTGTTCTCGAAGAAGCGTTTGCGGATTTGGAAAACCGCCAGAACGCGAAGACGCAGGTTGCGTCTGCGTCTGGTCAGCCTCGGATCGCATTCAGCGCTTTGCCGATGACCGTTCAACCGCGCCCTGTCGTCAACGCGCCGTCCATCGGAACTGCATTGACGGCTTCGCCGTTTGGCGTGGCCGCTTCCGGTGGATCGGCATCTCGCGCCGACGGCCTTACGCTCGATGGCCTGCGCGGCAATGTCGACGTGGTGCCGGATCTTTACTGATAAGGTTTCCGCGGCGGCGTCGTTGAGCTACCCCGCGCGCCGCGTTTAGTTGTCGTTAAAATCGCAGCGGATCGCCGTCAAAGCCCGGCAGTTTTAGCACGACCACAAGATCGCGCAGCTCTTGACGGGCCGCGACGTGGCTCATCGTCAAACTGACATTCGCCGTATCTTCGCTGAGATCGAGCAGCGTCAATCCCATCGGGAACAGTTCGCGGAAAATCACGCGCTCGGAGAGTCCCGGCGCCAGCCTGAAGCCGATGCGATTCGAGAGATTGCGTAAGGCTTCACCGACCTTCTGCTTATTGCGCGCGTCCAGCGCCGACATGCGGTTGCGCATCACCACCCAATCCATGGGCTTTCTAGCGACAGCAGCCTTACGCTTGCGGCACTCCCAGACCATCTCGCTGTAGTATGACGGTCGCAGCACTTCGAGCTTCACCGGATCGACGTCGCCTAAAAGGTCGAAATCGACAAAGCTGTCATTCAGCGGCGTGATCAGTGTGTCCGCAACGGAATGCGCGCGGCGCGAGAGGAAGCTGTCGCCGCCTGGTGCATCGACCAGAATGAAATCATTGCCGGCCCGCAGCTGATCCAGCGTGGCGTCGAATTTTTCCGCTTCCTCGCGCTCTGCATGATCGAGATTGCGGGCCGTCGATGCGTCGATACTGATGGAATTGGGCATCGGTAATGTGGAATCGTTGGCCGCGATCCAGCGCCTGCGATTGTCCAAATAGCGCATGAAGGTGCGCTGGCGCAGGTCCAGATCAATCACGCCAACCTTTTTGCCCATGCGCATCAAGGCGACCGACAGGTGCATGGCGACGGTCGATTTCCCCGCCCCACCCTTTTCGTTGCCGACGACGATGACATAGCCGTCCGTATCGGACATGCGAATCAACTCACTTTGCGCCCTGAATCTGTGGGCATGGGGAAGCCACGTGGTCAATACGCCTTCCCTGATTCGTCTTAAGAATGAGAACGCTTGTGTATCGCCGGTGAGGACTTAGGAAAGCGTTGCGGACCGCGTTCTGAAAGCGATTCCCTGGGCCGCGTCTGGAGTACTCATGGCCGCCTCGATCCCATTGGTCCGCAGCGTCCACGATTTGCGAAACGCCACCGCGCATTGGCGCGCCGCCGGGCTCAAAATCGGCCTGGTTCCAACGATGGGGGCGCTGCACGAAGGGCACCTGTCGCTGATTCAATTGCTGCGGGCGCATGCCGACAAGATCGTCGTCAGCATTTTCGTAAACCCGACTCAGTTCGCGCCGCACGAGGATTTCGCCGCCTATCCCCGCACCGAAGACGCGGATCTCGCCAAGCTTGCGCTGGCAGACTGTGATCTCGCCTACGTGCCCGACATCACTGAAATGTATCCGGAAGGTTTTTCCACGCAGGTCTCGGTCGGTCCGATTGCAGCGCCGCTGGAAGGAACAATGCGCCCGCATTTCTTCACTGGCGTCGCGACGATCGTGAGCAAGTTGCTGATCCAGACAACGCCGGATTGCGCGGCGTTTGGCGAGAAAGACTATCAGCAATTGCTGGTTATCAAGCGCATGGTGCGCGACCTCAACATCCCAACGGCAATTTATGGCGCGCCGACGCAGCGCGAAGCCGACGGCTTGGCGATGTCGTCGCGCAATGCCTATCTCAGTGCGGATGAACGGCTGATTGCGGGCAAGCTGAACCGGATTTTACAAGACGCGGGCAAGCGCACGCTGACCGGCGCAGCGCCGGATTTGGCGGCGGCGGAAGCCGCCGATGCGCTGCGCGTCGCGGGTTTTGATTCTGTGGATTATGTTGCAATCACCGACGCGGAGACGCTTGAGCCGCTGGGGCAGAACCCTGTGACAAAGCCGGCCCGGATTCTCGCCGCCGCCCGTATCGGAAGGACACGGCTGATCGATAACTTCCCAATCCTGCCTTAGCTCAACGGTCGCCGCCGCCAATATACGGCATGTCGGCGGCGGGATCTTTGGGGTCATTCGGATCGAAGTCGCCGCCAAATCCCGCGGCGTATTCCGCTTTAATATCCGCCAAGAACGCCGCCGCCGGCACGTCAATGACGTACGGCCCTTCGACGTAGGCGCCCAGCACATACGGTCCGAATAGAAAACGCAGGCCCGCAGATTTACCCGGCGCCGTCGATGCCGCGAACACCAGCGGTCCATCGAACGGCACGTTCGCATCCGGCCCCTTACAGGCGATGGGATCGCCGGCGTCATTGAATGGCATATCGCGCGCTTTTTTCTCCGCCGCGATGGCCTGGCACAAGGCGTCCGGTAGACCAGTCTGCGCGACCGGTTTTGTCAGCAGATCCGCGAGCATCAGTCTTTTGCCTGAAGCTTTTTCAAAAAGCCGGCCGTCGAAATCCGTGATGGGATGCGCGCCGCCGCCATAGCCGTAAAAATCCATGCGCACGCTGGTCAGGGCGCCCGCATCGGCGCCACGCGACCAAAGCGCCTCGTAGGCCAATTGTATGTCGCGCGGATCGTCTTGCATCGTGGCGCGGAATTCGAGATTGTCAGCCTGTTGCTGCGCTCTGGCTTTTGCCGCCTCCTGATTGAGCGTTTCGGCCAAACCAGGGATGGAGACTACATTCGCCGGCGCTTCATAAATGAAGCTGTATTGGGCAGTTTCATCCTTGATCGCGATGGGCGCGGGCGCGCTCGCCGGCGCGGATTTTGGCGCACTGGCGCAGCCCACGATGAGAAACGCGGAAGCGATCATACAAAACGCTGACAGACGCATCATTTCCTCCGGTCAGACGACTGCTCGATGATTGTGCGCGCAAAATGACGGATCACGCAGCCGCTGCAGCATCAATCATATTGGCGAGGCGCACCGCCTTGGCGGCCGCCGCGCCGGGCGACGGACAGTCACCTTGGCCAAGACACGCCATCAGAAACGCCTCGACACTGGCGCCCAGCGGATCCGGAACGGCTGCAGCGAAATCCGGATCGAGGCCAAATCCCGTGCCGTCGCGCATCGTGCGCGCAACGAAATCCACATCGGCGCTGCCGGAGGGATAGACGATGCGCATTGTGCGGGCGCGGGCCTGCGCGCGGCGGCTCGAGCGAAACCAAGCGCTGGCGCCGTTGGCGAACTGCACTTCGGCGACGACATCGTTCAATGGATCGCCCTCGCCGGACGCCGTTACGCTCACCGGGTCGGCGCCGATCAGTTCGATCGCCAAGTCTAGATCGTGGATTAAAAGATCCAGCGTGACGCTGACGTCTTCGCCGCGACCGCTTCCAGGTCCCTCCCGCACAGCTTCGATCCGCGTTGGTTTCACCGGCGCATCGAACAGACCTAGTGCGCGGGCGACGAACCGCTCCTGGTGGCCGACTTGCAGCACCAGCCCTTTTTCATCCGCGAGGCGCACCAGCGCCTCCGCGTCTTTCGCATACTCGGCGAGCGGCTTTTCAACATAGACATGGCAGCCGGCCTCCAAGGCCTGGAGAGCGAACGCGTAATGCGTCGTGGCCGGGCTGGCGATAATCAGCGCTTCCACTTCCGCAATCAGCGCCTCGACCGATGGCGCCACTTGGCAGGCATACTTATCCGCGACCGCCGCAGCGCGCGCATGATCGGGATCGAACACCGCCCGAAAATCGGATTGCCCCAAACTGGCGAGCTTACCCGCGTGATAACCGGCGAATGAGCCCGCGCCGATCAATCCCGTTTTGAGACGGCCAGCAGCCGCATCCTTGCTCACGCGCATCTCCCCAATGACGCGCCTGCATGCGACGATGCACGCTGCGCCGCAAGAGGCTTATTTCACGTCAATTTCGTGACGGGTCTTCCTCGCGGCCGATTGCTCGGCTAGTTTCCAAGGCTCTGACAAAAAGCATTTATCCATATCATCGCGAAGATACGTTCAAGCTATGGCCCGCCTCTTTAATTCCTACATTATCGTCGATTGGAGCGCCGCCTCCAAACCGGTGGAAGGGCCAGACTCCATCTGGATCGGCGCATTGGCGCCGAACGCCCGCAATCAGCTGGTCTTCCGCGCCTCCAATCCCTCCACGCGCGCCAAGGCGGAGGCGGAGATCAACGAATTGCTGTCCGTCTACGCCAAGCGCGGCGACCGGACTTTGGTGGGGTTCGATTTCCCGCTAGGCTTTCCCGAAGGCAGCGCCAAGGCTTTGAAGCTGCGCAACGAGACGCCCTGGGCCGAAACCTGGGATTTCATCGCCAAGGGCATTCGCGACAAGCCGGACAATACGAACAATCGCTTCGTGCTGGGCGCGCGCATGAATCATGTGATTTCCGGCGAAGCGTTTCCCTTCTGGGGCTGCCCGCCGCGCGATGAAGTGTCCACGCTGAAAGCGAAGCGATTCCGCGCGCATGAAGCCGGTGAATTGCCGGAATTCCGCCGCGCTGAAATCGCCGCCAAAGGCGCGCAGCCGGTTTGGAAGCTTTATTACAACGCTTCTGTCGGCGGACAGGCCCTGACGGGCATTCCCATCGTCAAGCGATTGCGCGAGGCCCCCGCGCGCGTCGAAACCTCGCGCGTCTGGCCATTCGAGACAGGCTGGAAGTCTTTGAGCGATTCTGACCTTGAAGGCGTAGAGGTTGTCTTCGCCGAAGTGTTTCCGTCGTCGCTCAAGCCCGTTGTGAAGCCGGGCGAAGTGAAGGATGAGGTACAGGTGCGCACGATGGCGGAGCATTTCGCCAAGCTGGACCAGGCGGGCAAACTCGGCGAACTGTTCGGACCACGGACACGGCCCGACGACGCTGATATTATCGAACGCGAAGAAGGCTGGATTCTCGGCGCGCAATAAGCCCATCACAAACGGCCATCAGGGAGAGACCATGAAACAGACATTGCGAGCGATCGGATTCGCATTTGTCAGCGTAGCAATGCTCTCTGCGGCCGCCTGTGCGCCGACGCCGAAACCGCAAGCAACATCCGAGGCGGCCGAAGCGCCAGCCCAGCCTTCCGCGGAACAACAGGAATCCGATTGCAAGGCCAAGGGTGGAATTCTGCAGCCTGTGTGCCGTTTGGGGCGAGTGACCTGCATCGTGAAATTTTCCGACGCGGGAAAGGCCTGCACGGATGGCTCGCAATGCGAATCGCAAAAATGCCTGGCGGATGTAACGGGTCCGCGTGATCCTAACGCCCCGGTCTCGGGACAATGCAAAGCCACCAACGATCCGTGCGGATGCTCGACGCCGGTGGAAGACGGAAAACTCGGCGTCGGTGTTTGTATCGATTGATAGGCCGTTTGTTTTGTAGCGTTGTGCGAATGGAGCGTTTCATGTCCAGCCACACCACCATTCGCATTGGCCGATTTGCACAATTCACCCTTGTATTGTGCACTCTCGCATTGTCCGCCTGTGCGCCGACCGAACCGAAGCCTGCGCTGGACGTTTCGCCGCAAGCGACGAAAGTCGACCAAGGCGCGCCTGGCTTGATCTCCGGCCCCGGCATTGACCCCGACGACGTCGCCGCCTGCAACGCCAAAGGCGGCGGACTCCAGCACGTTTGCCTGATGGGCAAAATCGCGTGCGTCGTGACCTTCGCCGATGCGGGCAAGGCGTGTACGGATGGTTCGCAGTGCGAGTCCAAGCGCTGCCTTGTCGAATACAGCGC
>JBEVJO010000194.1:0-4726 GCA_040510175.1 Caulobacterales bacterium | reverse complement strand
TGGTTATCGAAGAAATCGCCGCGCGACTGGATCGCGGCGTTGACGACAAACAATGGGACGTCGTGCGCGCCGCCTTCGCGGACAATGTCGAGGTCGATATCGGCGCCGTCTCCGGCAAAGAAAAAGTGGTGATGACCGGCGATGCGTTCTGCGCTGAAGTCGTAGCGCTAAACCCGCCTGACAAGAAAGCATATCACAGCCGCGTCAACGTCATCACCACGATCGACGGCGATCGCGCGACAGTCACGGCGCAATGCTATGGCTGGAATGATTGCCCGCTGTTCGACCCGTCGGTTTACGAAGTTTGGGGAGCCATGACGCATGGCTTCGTGCGCACGTCGCAAGGTTGGCGCATCGATCGCACGCGCATGGAAAAGTGGCGTGAGGCCGGTAATGCCGAGGTAAGCAATTATCGCGGCGTGGGGAAATGACCACCATTGCCTATGCGCTGGAGCCAGAGCTTCCAGCGGAAGAATTTCGCGACGTGTTGAACGCCTGCTCTCTCGGGCCGCGCCGCCCGGTCGGCGATCTCGCGCGGCTCAACGATATGCTGCGCAACGCGGACATTGTCGCAACGGCGCGCAGCGATGGAAAGCTGGTCGGCGTCTCGCGGGCCATAACCGATTTTTCTTATGCCTGTTATCTGTCTGATTTGGCGGTTGACGAAGCGCATCAGCGCCAAGGCGTCGGCAAATGTCTGATCACCGAAACGCACAAAGCAGCAGGCCCCCGCACCTCGCTGATCCTCGTAGCGGCGCCAGCAGCCGAAAGGTATTATCCGGCCATCGGCATGCAACAGCGGCCCAGCTGCTGGATGATTCCAAGGGCCGAGTAGCTACTCCACAATCACCGGACAGTTCACGCTGTTGGCGATGAAGCAAAGCTCATGCGCTTTGTGATGAAGATCGTGCAATTGCTCCGGTGACGGCGCCGCGCCTGAATAGGTGATTTGCGGCTTTAACGTCACCGATGTGATGCAAAAACGACCGGCCTCGTTCTTGCCAAGCGTTCCTTCCGCGTTGTCCTCGTAGCGGTCAATGATGAAGCCCGCGCGGCGCGCCAAATCCAGAAACGTTAGCATGTGACAGGACGACAGGGACGCGATCAGCAGTTCTTCTGGGTCCGCGGCCTCCACGACGGAAAGCGGCGCGGGGATCACGCTGGGCGAAGAAGAGGCGGCAATCGACACGCCGCCATCAAAGCTGATTGTGTGACCGCGCGAATACCTGCCGTCCGCAAACGCCGCCTCGCCGCGGCTCCATTCGATCCTGGCAATATGTTTGGCCATCTGCGCTCCTGGCGATATCACTCAAATGGAATGCGCTTTTCGATATCCGCGAAGGACACCATCTTGAAATTTGCCGCGCGTTTCGGCGACGTGTTCTGCGAATCCTGTATCGCCACTAGTCCCATTGGCGCCTCGGCGCCGAAATCGCCGCCGGATGCGCCGAGGCCCCAGCCGCCGCTCACGGCGTCCGCCTTACCCTTTTGCGCTTTGCCGACATTCATCTGCGCCATCACGCGGTTGTTCTGGCCGTTATAGACCGTCAGTTTGCCGTCCGGCCCTGCGCTCGCCAGCACATAGGATTGGCCGCCGCCGCTCCATACCGTCAGCGCGTTGATCGGGTAGGTGAGCTTGCCCTCCGGCGACAAACTATCGATCAGCTTACGATCGGTCCCGGTTGAATCGGCGATATCCAGCCGCCAGATGCCGCGATTGGATTCTGCGACATAGAGCGCGCCGGTTTTGTCGTCGACCGCGCAATCGGAGAGTTCCGCGCCCAGGCTGAACGCGCCCAGCTTCAACCCGGTCGCGTCGCCCCAGGGATCGATGGCGAGGCTCCAGGCGTGCACTTCACCGGCGCCTTTGGCGTTCTTGCCGATCGCGACGACCATGTGGTCGGCGCCGAGCTTGCCCAGACAAACGCTGCTGATTTGGCGCAGGGAGGTTCGAATGCGCCCGCGCGGTTTATTGCTGGCCATGCCGGTCTTAGGGTCGAGCTTGAACAGCGCGATGGAGGCGTCGCTGGAATCGGTGGCGGCCAGGATCGCGCCTTCGCCGTCCAGCCAATAGAATTGATCGCGCACATCCAGCGCCCGTGGCGCCTTAAGGCCAATGCGTTGCACGATGGCGCCGTTCAGATCGTAGAGGTCGATCTCGCCTTGCGGCTGCGCCCCGATGATGCGGCTATTGGCTTTGTCGGCTGCGGCCCAGACCACAACGCCGAACGCGCTTTCGTTTGCAGTTCCGTTCGTCGCTGTTTCGCGTAAGGCCGGAACTGTGTTCGATAGCTTGGCCGCCATCGCGGCGGTTGCGATGGATGTAATTGTCAAAACAACCAGTGCGGCGGCTTTCGTGCGCTTCATCGGCTGATGACTCCCCGTCTATTCGTCGGCCCCTAAATCATACGTCCGGCCGCAAAACTCGCAGCGGGCATGAATGTGGCCGTCCGCTTCGCGCATATCTGCGAGTTCCTGATCGCTAAAGCGCGAGAGTATGGCGATAAGACGGTCGCGGTCGCAGGTGCAGCGTTCGGTAAGTTCATGCGGAATCGCCAGACGCACGCCCTGCTCGTGAAACAGGCGGTATAACAGGCGGTCCGCGGTGAGGGTGGGGTCGGTAAGCTCGTCGGCGCCCGTGGTGTCGAATTTGATCAGCGCTTCTTCCCAGGCCGCCTCGGCGCTGCCGCGTGCGTCATCCTCGGCCACGCGCTGCAGCAGGGCGGCGCCGGCGCGCCATTGCGGCGGCGCGTCGCGCGTCAGCACTTCAGCGATTGCCAGCTTGATGCGGGTCGGGATTTGTTCGGAGTGGAAAAAGTAGTTCTCGGCGCAGTCCGAAAGGGACTCGCCTTCGAGCGCCGAGATGCCTTGATATTTTTCCATGTCGTCGCCTTGGTCGAGCGTCATGGAAAACGCGCCCTCGCCGAGCAGATCCTTGATGCTGGCGCGGTAAGGCGGATTGTCGCCGAAACGCGCCGCGAACTTGTCCTTGTCGAGTTTGGCGTAGCCGCGCACGCCGCCGCCCAATTCGGCGTCAGCACGATACTCGGCGACCACGAAACTCACCGGGCCGTCGCCTTCTGCCTGCAGGATCATGCGGCCGTCGATTTTCAGCGCAGATCCGATCAGCGCGACCAAGGCTACGGCTTCGCCGACCAAGGCGGCGACGGGTTCTGGATAGTCATGGCGGCGCAGAATCGGATCGACCGTGTTTGGCCCCAGCCGCACGATGCGCCCGCGCACGGGCTCGTTTTCGATCTGGAAGGACGCGGCGATGTCGTCGATTGGGTCAGTCGAGTCCAAAAAGCTCACGCTTCCAGGCACCACTTCAAAATCGCCTTTTGCGCATGCAGACGGTTTTCGGCTTCGTCGTAGATGACCGATTGCGGGCCATCGATAATGTCCGCGGTGACTTCCTCGCCGCGATGCGCGGGCAGGCAGTGCAGGAACAAGGCGTCCTTCTTGGCTTTGTCCATCAGCGCACGATTGACTTGGAATGGCGCTAACCCGGCCAGCCGTTCGTTTTCGTCCAGATCGCCCATCGACACCCAGGTGTCGGCGACGATGACGTCGGCGTCGGCCACGGCCTGGGCGGCGTCGCGGAAAATCTCGACGCGGCCTTGTTCAGCGCGCGCGCGTTCGACATCGGCCATGTCGACATCATATTGCGGCGGGCAGCCGACGGCGAGGCGATAGCCGAATTTCGGCGCGGCGTGAATGAAGCTGGCGCAAACATTATTGCCGTCGCCGACCCAGGCGATTTTGGAATCCTTCAAAACGATGCCGCGCTCTTCCAGCGTCTGCAGATCGGCCATGATCTGGCAGGGATGGCTTTTATTGGTGAGGCCGTTGACCACCGGCGCCGTGGAATGCTTCGCGAATTCCTCCAGCGCCGCATGCTTGTTGGCGCGGATCATGATGGCGTCGACGTAGCGCGACAGAACCTTCGCTGTGTCTTCCACGGATTCGCCACGCCCCAATTGCATATCGCCGGCGGCGACCACGATCGAACTGCCGCCCAATTGGCGGATCGCCATGTCGAAGGAAAACCGCGTACGCGTGGAGTTCTTCTCAAAAATCATCGCCAGCGTACGGTCTTTCAGGGGCGCGTCCATATCGGCGCGGCCCTTCGGCGCGCCATTGCGGGCTTTCTTGCGGCTGTGCGCTTCGTTCAGAATGTCGCGCAATTCGTCCTTCGGGTGTCTCCAAAGATCGATGAAATGATGGGTCATTTACGCGGCCCTTTCGGCGGACTTCACGGCGGCCAAGGAATCGTCGAGCGCGGCGATGGCTTCGCGCACATGCGCTTCGGAGATGATGAGCGGCGGTGCCAGGCGCACGACATTGTCGCTGGCCGTGCCGACCAGCAATTTGCGTTCGCGCGCCGCCAGCTGGACGCCTTTCGGCGCGATGTTCAGTTTCAAGCCGCGCAACAAACCCTTGCCGCGGATTTCCTCGACGATGTCGGAATGCCGGTCGGCCAAAGAGGCGAGCCCTTGGGTCAGCGCGCCGGCGGTGCGGTTGATCTCTTCCAGGAAACCGGGACTGGTCATCAGGTCGAAGGCGGCGATGCCGACCGCCATGCCGAGAGGATTGCCGCCATAAGTCGATCCGTGCGCGCCGAACGTCAGACCCTTGGCCGCTTCGCGCGTGGCCAGGCAGCCGCCGAGCGGAAAGCCTGCGCCCATGCCCTTGGCGATGCACATGACGTCGGGTTCGGCGCCGT